>SLIO01000321.1 GCA_007135635.1 Methylomicrobium sp.
GGTGGATAATTTTTTCGGGGGTACCGGTCAGTTTTATAACAAGGTCGAAGGCCGAGAATTTACGCCGACCGAAATGCGGGTGATTCGTTTGTTTATCGATATGATTTTCAAGGATTTACAGGAAGCCTGGAGGCCGGTTTTGGCGTTGCAGTTTGAATATTTGACTTCTGAGGTCAATCCGCAGTTCGCGAATATCGTCAGTCCTTCTGAGATTGTTGTGATCTCGACGATGCATGTCGAGCTAGATGGCGGCGGTGGCGATATCAATATCGTCATACCTTATACGATGATCGAACCGATTCGGGAATTGCTCGATCAGGTGATCAGCGATCGGGGCGAAACGGACGGACGTTGGCAGGAGTTACTGAGAAAAAGTGTGATGAATGTAGCAGTTACCCTCGATAGCCTGCTGATCGAGAAAAAAATGACGGTCAAGGACGTCATGCATCTGAAAAAAGGCGATGTAATACCCGTCGATATGCCGGATACCGTGCGGTTAAGAGCACAGGCCGTTCCGGTCTTTGAAGGCAAGATTGGTTTATCGGACGGTAATTACGCGATTAAAATTGTTAAAAAGGTAAACCCCGATCATGTTTGACGGGGTTTTGCGAATATTGGATCCGACGAATAATCGTAGGATTCAGCAAATAGTTTTAAACAGAGACAACGATAATGAGTGAACAAGACGATTCGGATTTAGGTGACGATTGGTCGGCGGCATTGAACGAGCAGGCCGAATCCGAAGCCAAAACAAAAGGCGTAAAAAATAGCAATCATGTCGAGATGGCATCATTCGATGAATTCGATAATCATACCCATGGGGCGGATGATAGAGGAGAGACGGGCAATGAGATTCAAATGGATATCATTCTCGATATTCCGGTGACCCTGTCGATGGAGATTGGGCGGACCCAGGTAAGCATCAGGAATTTATTGCAATTGAACGAAGGCTCTGTGGTTGAGTTGGATCGGCTTGCCGGCGAGCCGATGGATGTTCTGGTCAATGGCACGTTGATTGCGCATGGCGAAGTGGTCGTGGTAAACGATAAATTTGGGATTCGCTTGACTGACGTGATCAGCCCAACCGAACGGGTTAAAAAGCTCAGTTGATGGATAGATTTATTTTAGGCGTTTTGCTTTACGCATACCTGCCGTCAATTTTTGCCGCGCCTGTATCCGAAGTGTCCGGAGTTGCGGTCAAAAACGTGGGTTTTCAAGACGTGTTGCAATGGGGGTTGGCGCTGATCTTCGTCTTGGGGATCTTCGGGGTTTTTGTTTGGTCGTTACGCAAATTAAGCGGGTTGCCGGTTAGCGGTGAAGCAAAAATGAGGGTCCTGGGCGGTTTATCCCTCGGCATGCGCGAAAAAGTCGTTTTGCTGGAAGTCGGTAATAAACAGATGGTATTGGGTGTCACGCCGGGAAGGATAGAGGCTTTATTAGTTCTAGACGGCGAGGATCGCTTGTTGAGTGATCGGGCCGGACAAGGCGGTCCGAGCGTGTTTTCACAGAAGTTGATGCAAGCAATGAATCGACGCGGCAATGGCTAAATCTTTGCGGACCCTAACAGGGTGGGGCTTTGTAGTCGCCGTTTTGCTGCCGATGCCGCTTCATGCGACTGGCGTTGAGGCGTTTACGGTCACGACCAACGCACAGGGCGGCGAAACTTATTCGGTGACAATTCAGATCCTCGCGTTAATGACAATGTTAACGGTTTTACCGTCTTTGTTACTGACGATGACTTCGTTTACCCGGATCATGATTGTTTTAGGCCTGTTACGTCAGGCTTTGGGGACCGCGCAAGCACCGAGTAATCAGATTTTGTTGGGTTTATCGTTATTTTTGACGTTTTTCATCATGGCGCCGGTGTTCGAAAAGGTTAATCGCGATGCGATTCAGCCTTATCTCGAGGAAAAAATCGATGTGTTGACCGCTGTCGAGAATGCGTCGGTGCCTTTTCGGCAATTCATGATGACGCAGACTCGCGAGACCGATCTTGAAATGTTTCTCAGGATTTCCGGTCACGAAGAAGTCGAATCGGTCGACGATGTGCCGTTTTCAGTATTGTTACCGGCTTATGTGACCAGCGAATTGAAGACGGCTTTTCAGATCGGATTTTTGATTTTTCTGCCTTTTCTGGTGATAGATTTAGTGGTTGCTAGCGTATTGATGTCGATGGGCATGATGATGTTGTCGCCGATGATTATATCGCTGCCTTTTAAGATCATGCTGTTTGTGATGGCCGACGGGTGGTCGCTGATTATGGAAATGCTCGCGGCCAGTTTTTATGTGGCTTGATTATTACTCAATTTATACTCAAAAATTAGTTAACTTTATGAAGGTATGGGATGTGTCTATCGAGGACCGCCGTGAACCCATCCATGGGGGCTTGACGGCAGCAGTCCCTGCTGCCGACATCCTCGCTAGCCACACCCCATACCTTTTATTTTTAGACAGTTTTTTAATCAAAAAGGAGTAGGAGAGAGCGATGACTCCGGAAATGATTTATACGGTGAGTCAGGAAGCGATGTGGGTGGCGGTTAAGTTGACTGCGCCGGTGTTGTTGCCGTCATTGATAGTGGGCTTGATTATCGCGATGTTTCAAGCCGCTACTCAGATTAATGAAATGACGTTGACCTTCATTCCCAAGCTCATCGCGATCGGTATCGTTATGATGGCAATGGGGCCCTGGATGCTGCAAATGTACTTGGATTATTTTCAGCAATTGATTCGTGATATTCCTGAAATGATTGGGTAGGCGATTGAATGTTACCGAAGCTCAGTTATTGAATTGGGTTGCGTCGTTTATTTGGCCGTTGATGCGCATCGGTGCAATGCTAGTTGCCGCCCCGTTATTCAGCATGCAAGGCGTTCCGCCTCGAGTGAGGTTAGTCATTGCGGTAGGTTTAACCTTGATTATCATGCCCATGCTGCCTCCATTGCCCGATGTGCCGATGATGAGTTATCAGGGCTTGGCTGTGTCGATGCAGCAGATTTTAATCGGTTTGGTGAGTGGTTTCATCATACAAATGGTTTTTGGCGTCGTGGTGTTTGCCGGGCAAACGATCGCTTATAGCATGGGTTTGGGGTTTGCATCGATGGTCGATCCGCAAAGCGGGCAACAGATTCCGGTGCTGGCTCAGTTTTATATTATTGTCAGTACGCTGATTTTTTTTGTTTTAGATGGGCATTTGATGTTGATCCGCATGGTATTGGATAGCTTTAATACCGTGCCGATTGCGGTCGATGGATTGGGGCAGGCCGAAATTTGGTCGATTATTGCATGGAGCAGTCGCTTGTTTGCATCGGGTTTGTTATTGGCCTTACCGGTTATGGCAAGTTTGCTGATGGTCAATGTTAGTTTCGGCGTCGCGGCCCGCGCTGCCCCGCAGTTGCATATTTTTGCGGTGGGCTTTCCGGTTACGTTGATGCTGGGTTTGCTGTTGATCTGGCTGACCTTGCCGACTATGCTTCAACAATTCACTGGTGTCATGGTGGAGGGTTATGAACTTCTAGAGCAGGTGCTACGTCTGTAGCAGGTCGATATGGCGGAAGATACCGGTCAGGATAAAACGGAAGAACCCACGGCGAAGCGGCTTGACGATGCTCGAAAAAAGGGTCAAGTCGCAAGATCTAGGGAGCTCAACACTTTTGTGATGCTGGTGACCAGCTCGGTATTGCTGTTATTCATGGGCGGATATATCGGTCAAGGCATGATCGAGATCATGCAAGCCCAGTTCCAATTGAGCAGGGACGTTATTTTCGCGCCCGAAAGCCCGGTTAAGTATTTTAAGCAGGCCTTGCTCGATGCCTTCTGGCTCATCTCGCCCTTTTTGGCGGTATTGGTTGTCGCGGCGTTGATTGGGCCCTTAATCTTGAGCGGATGGGCGTTTAGTTGGGAGGCGTTGACGCCGAAGTTGGAAAAGCTCGATCCGATCAAAGGTTTGGCCCGTTTGTTCTCGAAAAAAGGGTTGATCGAGTTGTTGAAGGCGCTGATCAAGTTTTTGTTAGTGTTCGGCGTTGCAATGATCTTATATAAGTCGTTTTTGAACGAGTTTCTCGGGTTGAGTGCGGAGCCCTTGGGGCAGGCTGTTCAGCATGCCTTGTTTCATATCGGTCTCGGTTTTTTGGTGTTGAGTGCGTCGTTGATTTTAATCGTGATGGTCGATCTACCTTACCAACTCTGGGATCATCATGAAAAGTTAAAAATGACGCGCCAGGAAGTGCGCGACGAAATGAAGGAGTCTCAAGGTAATCCGGAAATCAAAGGGCGTCAGCGCAGGATACAAATGGAAATGTCGCAACGGCGCATGATGGAGGAAGTGCCTAAAGCCGATGTCATCGTCACCAATCCGACGCATTTTGCCGTGGCATTGCAATACGATCAAAACTCGTCTACTGCGCCGAAGGTCATTGCCAAGGGTACTGATCTGATTGCGGCGCAAATTCGCAATTTGGCGGCCGGTGCGAATGTGCCGCTATTGGTTGCACCGCCTCTGGCTCGGGCTTTGTATTACTCTACCGATTTGAAACAGGAGATTCCGCAAGGCTTGTTTTTGGCGGTCGCGCAGGTGCTGGCCTATGTGTATCAGTTAAAAACAGCCAAAGCTTACGGTTGGGATGCACCTTTGCCGCCGCAAGATTTGCCGATTCCTGAGGAGTTTCGAAAAGATTAGGGGGTGTGGTGGTAAGCAGATAGCGGTTAGCGGAAAGCAGATAGCGGTGAATGGTGAATAGGGAAAGGTGAAAGGTGAGTCACGAAAGGTACGCTATGCGTACCATGGCAACTAACACAAGCCCTTTCATCGTTCCCACGCTCTGCGTGGGAATGCAGCCCGA
>SLIO01000272.1 GCA_007135635.1 Methylomicrobium sp.
ATTACGTCAAACAGCGACTGTTTCATGGTAACGCCATGCGACCGAAGGGCGCTTACTTTGCTCAGGACGAACGGAATAATGACGGACAACTATCAACCCATTCAATTTCACATAGAGCCAAAAAATTGAAATGTTTACATCGAGCACGCTTCAAATTTCGGCACCGCCTAGGTTAAACAATGCCAAAATTTGAAGCGAAAGGTATAGATATTTGTACTCAGATAGAGTAGGGCGCTGACTTACTTGCAAATAGGATAAAAAAAGGGCTGATTTTCGTCAGCCCTCAAGTGAAAATCACTTTTAAAATAAAGGAGTTTTGAACCTAAAAAACAAAACAGGTTTGCCTTTTAAATTCACTTAAATTGTCTCAAAAGATGCGATTTTGAACTGTGCGTTTGTCCACAAAAAATTACATTTCTTTTTGGACAAGTTCGCATTAACGAATGTTTTTCCCTATTTTGCAATTTACAGAGAATTTAAAGCTAGATTTTTCCAGCTAATTTTTCAGCATATCCAGTGTAGCTACGTGGCGTCATTTCCATTAGTTCGCGTTTGGCTTCTTCCGGTATGTCCAGTTGATCTACGAAATTACGCATCTGCTCACCGCTTATTCGATGGCCGCGGGTCAATTCCTTTAATTTTTCGTAGGGTTTTTCTATACCGTAGCGGCGCATCACGGTTTGAATCGGTTCGGCCAACACTTCCCAGTTCGCGTTCAGATCGGCTTCGAGCGCATCGCTATTGAGTTCTAGCTTCGAAATACCTTTCAGCGTCGATTGAATCGCGATGCTGGTATGTGCGATGCCGACGCCGATGTTGCGTAGTACTGTAGAATCGGTTAGGTCGCGTTGCCAGCGGGAAATAGGGAGTTTTTCGGCAAGAAAGCTAAATACAGCGTTCGCGATTCCGAGATTGCCTTCGGAGTTTTCGAAATCGATCGGATTAACCTTGTGCGGCATCGTCGACGAGCCGACTTCACCGGCAACGGTTTTTTGTTTGAAGTAGCCCAGCGAAATATAACCCCAAACGTCGCGGTCGAAGTCGAGTAAGATCGTGTTGAAGCGCGACAGGGCATGGAAGAATTCTGCGATGTAGTCGTGCGGCTCGATCTGTATCGTGTACGGATTGAAGTTTAGGCCCAAAGATTTGATAAAGTTCTTCGAAAATTCACTCCAATCGACATTAGGGTAGGCGACCGAATGCGCATTGTAATTGCCGACCGCGCCGTTGATTTTGCCGAGCAGTTCGACCGCTTCCAGTTGTTTTTTCTGGCGCAGCATTCTCGCTACGACGTTCGCGAATTCCTTGCCGACCGTGGTTGGAGTGGCCGATTGTCCGTGCGTGCGCGATAGCATCGGTTGTGCGGCCGTGTCGTGAGCCACCTTGCGGATCGCCTCAATGCATTGGTCTATTTGGCTGATGATCAGTTGGCGTCCTTCGCTAAGCATCAAAGCGTAGGATAGGTTGTTGATATCTTCCGATGTGCATGCAAAATGAATGAATTCGCTGACTTTTTCAAGCTCGGCATTACCCGCGATTTTTTCCTTGAGCAAGTATTCGATCGCTTTGACGTCATGATTAGTGGTTTTCTCAATGTCCTTGACGCGTTGTGCATCGTCTTCGGAAAATTGCTCGACTAAGTCGTTCAATAGTTTGTTGGCGCTCTCGCTGAAGGCAGGGACTTCAGGAATTTGCGGATGATTGGCCAAGGCTTGGAGCCAGCGTACTTCAACTTGTGCGCGAAAACGGATCAGACCGTATTCGCTGAAAATAGGGCGCAGTGCTTCGACTTTGTCGGCATAGCGGCCGTCGATTGGGGAGATGGCGGTGAGGGCGGAATGGGTCATTGTTGATATATCCTGAAAATAAAACTCGAAAAAATTAATGTTCCATCTTTCTGGACTCGATGATGCCTCCGCCGAGGCAAACTTCGCCGTCGTAAAATACGACAGATTGACCCGGCGTGATTGCGCGTTGCGGCTGATCGAACCGGACTTTGATGCGTAAGCCGCCGTCCAGCGGATCGGCGACGCAATTCTGGTCCGGTTGGCGATAGCGAGTCTTCGCGGCGCAGCGTAAGGTTTCGGTCGGAGGCGTGTTACCGCACCAATCCAGTTGCCCGGCTTCGAGTATATTGTGCATCATCAATGGGTGTTCATGGCCTTGGCCGACGATCAACACATTGTTGCCCAGGTCTTTATCCAATACAAACCATGGCTCGTCCGGTGCGTTTTTGACGCCGCCGATGCCGAGTCCCTGTCGCTGACCTATCGTGTAATACATCAGGCCGTGGTGTCGGCCGATATATTGACCTTCCGGCGTGCGCATTTCGCCGGGTTGGGCCGGCAGGTAACGCTGCAGGAAGTCCTTGAATTTGCGTTCGCCGATGAAGCAAATGCCGGTGCTGTCTTTCTTACGGCTGTTGGCGAAGCCGGCCTTTTCGGCGATCGCGCGAATTTCAGGTTTATGTAGATGGCCTATCGGAAACAGCGATTTCGACAAGGCTTTCTGGCCCATGGCATATAGGAAATAGCTTTGTTCCTTGTTAGGGTCCAAGCCTTTCAATAATTGAAATTCGCCGTCCTGTTCGCGGACGCGCGCATAGTGACCGGTTGCGATATATTCGGCGCCTAGGTCTTCGATCGCATAATCTAAAAACGCTTTGAATTTGACATGCTTGTTGCACAGAATGTCCGGATTAGGTGTGCGGCCGGCCTTGAATTCCGATAAAAAAACCTCGAAAACTTCATCCCAGTATTCGGCTGCGAAATTGACGGTTTTTAGTTCAATGCCAAGTTGGTCGCAGACTTGTTGCGCGTCAGATAAATCAGCCATCGCGGTACAATATTCGGTACCATCGTCCTCTTCCCAGTTTTTCATGAAAAGGCCGGTGACCCTATGACCTTCTTCAAGCAGTTTCAATGCGGTGACGGAAGAGTCTACGCCGCCTGACATGCCGACGATGATGTGTTTACTCATGTATCCAAATCGAGAAAGGATTCTATTAAGTTTAAAGGATGGCGTTTCCCGGAAAGGAATTCATCGATGCCGATCAATACCAGCGGGCTTCGCAAACGATCTTGTTTGGCAACGATTTCGGCGTGGGTTAGCCAGTGTGTCGCGATGATGCCTTCATCCAGTTTTTGTTGCGGATCGAAAGAATGGCAATAGCCTGCAAAACAAACCCTCAGAAAGCTAGGGCTTTCGGGATTTCTTCGCCATAATTGAACCGAAACGAGGTGTTCAGGTTCAAACTGCCAAGCGGTTTCTTCGAGGACTTCACGCTTTACCGCGTTGATGAGGTCTTCGCCTTGTTCCAGGTGGCCAGCGGGTTGATTGAACTCAAGTCCGTTGGATGTTACTTCCTCGACAAGCAGAAATCTCTGGTCGCTTTCAATGATCGCTGCAACGGTGACGTGGGGTTTCCAGACCATTGGCAAACTCGTTTATCAAAAAGCGACGTATTTTACTTGATTTGGTGATTTAATGTTGTGAAAGATTGAAATTTACAGGCGCGCTTACTATGGTAAACTCTAAGTCGTTTTGATTCGTTTAGAATTGTTAAAAATATGTCTGATTTTGATCCCTTAAAAGACAATGATGGCGGTCTGGCTCTTCAAGAGGCCAAGCCGCAATTGCAAAGGCCCCCTCTTTATAAAGTTATTTTATTAAATGACGACTTCACGCCGATGGACTTTGTCGTTGAAGTGTTGATGGAATTTTTTAATATGTCCGAGGATAAAGCGACACAAGTTATGTTACAAGTGCATACTCAGGGAGTCGGTGTGTGCGGCACCTATTCTAAGGATGTCGCAGAAACGAAAGTATGCATGGTTAACGAATATTCTCGGGAACATCACCATCCCTTAATGTGTTCGATGGAAATCGCGTAGGTCGGAGGAAATATGTTAAGCAAAGAGTTGGAGATTACTTTAAATCTCGCCTTTAAGAATGCTCACGAAAAGCGGCATGAATTTATTACCGTCGAGCATTTACTGTTGGCCCTGTTGGAAAATGCCAGTGCAGCGGGGGTTTTGAGGGCCTGTGGATGTGATTTCAAAAAACTGCGCGATGAGCTCACTCAGTTTATTAATGACACGATATCGCTAATTCCTGAAGGCGTGCAGCGGGAGACGCAACCGACACTCGGTTTTCAGCGGGTATTACAGAGGGCGGTGTTCCATGTCCAGGCGACCGATAAGAAAGAAGTTTCAGGTGCCAATTTATTTGTTGCATTGTTTAGTGAGCAGGACTCGCAAGCGGTTTATTTACTGAATAAGCAGAATATTACACGTCTCGATGTCGTCAATTATTTGGCTCACGGGGTATCGAAGATTGAATCGGAGCGCGAGCGCGAGATGGAGAGGGATCCGGAGATGAGCGGAGCGGCCGGCGATACATCCGAAAGTCCGTTGGAAAAATATGCGACCAATCTGAATGAGGAGGCAAGACTCGGTAAGATCGATCCGCTGATTGGGCGCGAACTCGAGGTTGAAAGAACCATTCAGGTGTTATGTCGCCGGCGTAAAAACAACCCATTGTTAGTCGGGGAGGCCGGCGTCGGCAAAACCGCGATTGCCGAAGGTTTGGCGAAACGAATCGTCGAGGAAGAAGTCCCAGAGGTGCTCATGGGCAATGTGATTTATTCGCTGGATCTGGGTGCTTTGGTGGCGGGTACCAAATATCGAGGCGACTTCGAAAAACGCTTGAAAGCATTAGTTAACCAGCTAAAAAGGCAGCCGGAAGCGATTCTGTTCATCGACGAGATTCATACGATCATAGGCGCGGGTTCCGCCTCCGGCGGGGTTATGGATGCGTCCAATCTCATTAAG
>SLIO01000265.1 GCA_007135635.1 Methylomicrobium sp.
CCGCTAACCGCTAACCGCTAACCGCTAACCGCTAACCGCTAACCGCTAACCGCTAACCGCTAACCGCTAACCGCTAACCGCTAACCGCTAACCGCTAACCGCCATAATACGGATGGACGAAACCGTCCATCCGTTTCGAGAGGCTAATTCATTAGGTTAGATTGTGATAACCGGTTTCTTCGTGGGTTGCGATATCCAGGCCTTGTTGTTCCTGGTCTTTGGTGACTCTCAAACCGATCAGTAGATCCAGGACTTTTAATATCAAATAACTAAAAAAACCGCTCCAGAGAATCGTGACGCCGACCGCCAGCGCTTGCACGCCGACTTGATCCAAGATTGAAACCCCTTCGTCCAAACCCAGTCCGCCCATGCTGGTGGCAGCGAAAACGCCGGTCAAAAGCGATCCGACGATGCCGCCGACGCCATGAACAGGAAATACGTCGAGCGAGTCGTCGATTTTCATTTTTCGTTTCATGAATTGAGTGGCTACAAAGCAGAGGGCTCCTGCAGTAATGCCGATCACCAATGCGCCGGCGGGGCCGACGAAGCCGGAAGCGGGCGTAATCGTGCCGAGGCCTGCGACCATGCCGGTCACGATACCCAATGCGCTCGGTTTGCCGAATTTGATCCATTCGATGAACATCCATGTTAAAGATCCCGCTGCCGCACCGGTGTGCGTTACCAGAATCGCCATGCCGGCTGAACCGTCGGCGGTCAACGCACTGCCGCCATTGAAGCCGAACCAGCCTACCCACAGCATGCCGGCGCCGGTTAGCACCATCGTCATGTTATGAGGCGGCATCGCAGTAGTCGGGAAACCTCTTCGATTGCCGAGAATCAAGGCCGATACTAGGGCCGCAACGCCGGCATTGACATGAATTACGATGCCGCCGGCGAAATCCATAACGCCCAAGTCGGCAAGCCAGCCGCCGCCCCAGATCCAATGACATATCGGCACATAAACCAGCAGCAACCACAAGGAACTGAACCAGAGAATGGCGGAAAACTTCATACGCTCTGCGAAACCGCCGACGATCAAAGCCGGCGTAATGATTGCAAAAGTCATTTGAAACATGAAGAAGACGGTTTCCGGTATGTCGCCGATTAGTGAATCCGTGACCAGGCTGGGCACGAAAAATTTATGGGTGCCGCCCAGGACTTGTTGCAAATCTCCTCCGTCGTCGAAAATTAGGCTATAGACGCCTGCAAGCCATAGCAGCGAAACGATGCAGGTGATTGCGAAACATTGCGTTAACACCGATAGCACGTTTTTGCTTCTGACGAGTCCGCCATAGAACAGGGAAAGCCCGGGCAGAGTCATGAAGAGCACTAATGCGGTGGAGGTTAATACCCATGCTGTATTGCTTTGATTGAGTTCGCCGGCCGCGGCAAGTTGCGGCAGGCTGAACAGTAAGATGAAACTGTTCAGTTTGTTAAGGGTCATGCTGTCCTCGTTAATTATTATAAGTTTTTAGTGGACGCGCGCAGGAATGTCGGTACCGGGAATAAATCGTATCCTGGTACCGAATAGTTTGAGGCTTGTTCGTGAGTTTAATACAACCTTAAGCAATATAGTGCCTATGGCCTAAAATATTGAATTATATAAGTTAAAAATTATGCCAATTTTTACCTAGCTTTTACAAATAAGGCCGGGTTAATATTGTTGTGCATCATGTTTATTATTAGTTAACTTTCAATGCTTTATGATAGGCATCTGTTAAAGCTTGGTTAAATGGCGTCGCTGCCGGATTCACCGGTTCGGATACGAATCACTTGCTCTAGACTAGTTACAAAAATCTTGCCGTCGCCAATTTTTCCGGTATTAGCGGCTTTGACAATGGTTTCAATGGCCTGGTCTAGAATTTCATCGGAAACGGCAATTTCCAATTTAACTTTAGGTAAAAAGTCGACGACATATTCCGCGCCACGATACAGTTCGGTATGCCCTTTTTGGCGTCCGAATCCTTTGACCTCGGTGGCAGTAACTCCCGCAACACCGATCTCAGATAAGGCTTCTCTGACGTCATCCATTTTGAATGGTTTGATAATCGCTGTAATTAATTTCATATTGATATTCCAGAGTTGTTGAGTTGCTATCTTGTCCCTTTCGGGTTTCGGTTTAAGATGCAATCATAATTAAATATCCTTATAGTTACAATTTCTTAAAGCTTAATTCGATGTGGATCGTTACTTTTCCGAAAAAACGGGCGCATGGAGAGCGCCCGTTGGTTGTTGCTGAGTCGGGCGTTAACGCTTGCTGCCTTCAGCCGTAAACTCGGGGTAAGCTTCCATGCCGCACTCAGAGAAATCGACGCCTTTGTATTCGTCCTCTTCACTGACGCGGATGCCCATCGTCAACTTGATCAAATACCAAGTCAGAAGACTGCTCAAGAAAACGAAACCGAAAATCGTTACGATACCGATCAATTGGGCTGTAAAGCTGGCTTCTTCATTGGAGAAACAGACTGCGATCAATCCCCACATACCGACGACGCCGTGAACCGAGATAGCACCGACCGGATCGTCGATTTTGAGTTTGTCCCAAGTCATGATCGAGAAAACGACGATAACACCGCCCACGCCGCCAATGATAGTGGCTAATAAGGGTGATGGCGTTAAGGGTTCCGCGGTAATCGCGACTAATCCTGCTAAAGCGCCGTTCAGCGTCATTGAAAGATCAGCCTTGCCGAACATGAAGTGAGCGGTTATTAAGGCGGCAATAAGCCCTCCAGCGGCACCCATATTGGTATTGACGAATATCATTGCGACCGAGTTGGCTTCGCCGATGTCTGAAATTTTTAATTCGGAACCGCCGTTGAATCCAAACCATCCCAGCCAAAGAATGAATGTGCCCAAGGTTGCCAGCGGCATATTACAGCCCGGAATAGGATTAATAGAGCCATCCGCCCCATATTTGCCTTGGCGCGCACCGAGCAACAACACCCCGGCCAATGCTGCGCTTGCGCCGCACATATGAACCACGCCGGAACCGGCAAAATCCAGAAAACCTAAACCGTCCAGAAAACCTTCGCCCCATTTCCAATAGCCTTGCAGCGGGTATATAAAGCCGGTCATCACGACCGCGAACACCAGGAAAGACCAAAGCTTCATTCGCTCGGCCACAGCACCCGACACAATGGACATGGCTGTCGCTGTGAATACGACTTGAAAGAAAAAATCAGCCAAATTGGAGTAATAAGTTTCTCCATCGCTGGTCATGACTTCCTCGACGGTATTGTCATCACCTAGCAAGAAGCTGATGCCGGGCCATACGCTGTTGACCGCTTCATCAGGGTACATGATGTTGTAACCGACCAGCATGTACATGATACAAGCGATCGCAAACAAGGCGACGTTTTTGGTTAGAATTTCGGTGGTGTTTTTGGCTCTGACCAAACCTGCCTCGAGCATCGCAAACCCGGCCGCCATCCACATGACCAGTGCGCCGCTCATTAAAAAATAAAATGTATCGAGCGCGTAACTTAATTCAACTAATTTATCCATTTTCGATCTCCTCGTTAACGAAATTATAGAGCTTCTTCGCCGGTTTCACCGGTTCGGATGCGGACGACTTGCTCGAGATTGCTGACAAAAATCTTGCCGTCGCCAATCTTGCCGGTATTGGCTGCTTTAGAAATAGCTTCTACAGCCGCTTCGAGCTGGTTGTCGCCGATAGCTACCTCGACCTTGGCCTTTGGTAGAAAGTCCACGACATATTCCGCGCCGCGATACAGTTCCGTATGGCCTTTTTGGCGGCCAAAACCTTTGACTTCCGTTACGGTTACTCCTGAAACCCCCATTTCGGATAACGCCTCGCGAACATCGTCCAGCTTAAAGGGCTTAACAATTGCTGTTATCAATTTCATATCTATGCCTCTTGTTAAGTTACGAACTCGCATTTGTTTAATGCACAGAGCGTGCCATAAAGGTCAGTGATGTTTTTAACCCAAGATTTGGGCAGTTGCTGTAACTAGAGTTATTGTTTTGTATCAATATGGTGCAATATGCTTTAAAATACGCACCATATTGAAGCTAAGTAAAGTGATCGGTCAGTGAGTGGTGTTGTTTTTATAATTGAGATCAACTAGTTGCTCATCTGGCATGTGAAGTGCTAATAAATAGCATGTAGCGATTGCGAAAGTCGTTGCTGTTCATCCGAACAGAGCAAATGGAGTCTAAGTTTTTAACTGCGTTGCTGCAAGGTAATGACTCCAGGTACTAACTCACGCCATTAAGTCCAAGGCGATAAGTTAAGCCGTCCATGGTTCGACAGGGCTCACCACGAACGGCTCAACTCAATGGTATAAGGCTAACTTGAGTGGTGCTGATACCAATGAGCAATTTGGTTTATAAACTTGTTCGGACGGCTATATTGCGCCTTAAAAAAATGATATCGTTATCGCGAAGTATTCTTAGCAATTTAAAAATGACAATCAACCTAGGAGACAACATACATGTCTGTAGAAAATGTACTTAAAATGATTCAGGAGCACGATGTTAAATTTGTTGACTTTCGCTTTTGCGATACGCGCGGCAAAGAACAGCATGTAACTTTTCCTGCTCATGATGTGGATGAAGACCTTTTTGAAGAAGGCAAGATGTTTGATGGCTCCTCGGTTGCGGGCTGGAAAGGTATCAACGAGTCGGACATGATTCTGATGCCTGATCCAAGCACGGCGGTGATGGATCCGTTTTATGACGATAACACGCTGATTCTGCGTTGTGACATTATTGAGCCGAACGACATGCAAGGCTACGAACGCGACCCGCGGTCTATCGCGAAACGCGCCGAAGCTTATTTGGCCAGCACTGGTATTGCCGATGCGGCTTTCTTCGGTCCTGAAAACGAGTTTTTCGTGTTTGACGATGTGCGATGGTCGGCGAATATTTCAGGCGCTTCATACAAGATCGATTCTTCCGAGGCCGGTTGGAACTCTGAAAAAGCTTATGAAGACGGGAACATGGGGCACCGTCCAAGCGTGAAAGGTGGTTATTTCCCTGTTCCTCCGGTTGACTCGTTGCAGGATATGCGTTCTGCTATGTGTCTGATTCTCGAAGAAATGGGCATGGTTACCGAGGTGCATCACCACGAGGTTGCAACAGCAGGTCAATGTGAAATCGGTGTTAAATTCGGTACGTTGGTTAAAAAAGCCGACGAAGTATTGGATTTGAAATATGTCGTGACCAATATTGCGCATGCTTACGGTAAAACCGCGACATTCATGCCGAAGCCTCTCGTTGGCGATAACGGTAGCGGGATGCATGTTCATCAATCGTTGGCTAAAAATGGCGTCAATCTATTTTCCGGCGACTTATATGGCGGCTTATCGGAAACCGCGTTGTACTACATTGGTGGTATTATCAAGCACGCCAAGGCCTTGAACGCCTTTACCAATGCCTCGACGAACAGCTACAAACGCCTGGTTCCAGGCTTCGAGGCGCCAGTAATGTTGGCTTACTCTGCACGTAACCGTTCGGCATCGATTCGTATTCCTTTTATTACTAATCCGAAAGGTCGTCGTATCGAGGTGCGCTTCCCTGACTCGACTGCAAATCCTTATTTAGCGTTCTCGGCAATGCTAATGGCAGGTCTCGACGGTATTCAAAATAAAATTCATCCCGGCGATGCGATGGATAAAGATTTGTACGATTTGCCGCCGGAAGAAGAAAAGGCGATTCCACAAGTTTGTCATGCCTTCGATCAAGCTTTGCAAGCGTTGGACAATGACCGCGAATTCTTGAAACAAGGCGGTGTGTTTACTGATGATGCCATAGATGGTTACATTGGGTTAAAAATGGAAGAAGTGACTCGTTTGCGGATGAGCACGCATCCGGTTGAATTTGATATGTATTACAGTTTGTAGCAACGAATCGAAACAACAACAATAAAACGCCCCATAATGGGGCGTTTTTTGTTTGGGTGCACCATAAATGCCGTTCAATGGTTTTCCTAATCTCGTTTTGTACCGGAAATGATGGGGAAAAGTGAAAGGGGCAAGACGCGAGATGAAAGATGAAAGGGGCGGAAGAGGGTTGCTGCTATTAAGTTAAGAGAGCCCCGTCATTACACCATGGGCTGGCGGCTGTTCTAGTTTTCGCGGTCTTCCGTGTGGGACTCATACCGTAGCTGCCGAGTTAAGATCGGTAGGCATTCCTAACGCTGGAGCGCTCATCGTTATACACAAATATCGGTAAACTTGCTAAGCAGAGGTCATTGTATGCCTGGGAACGGTGCTGTTTGATAAATCTGCGGATATTAGATATCAGCGTCTCCGAAATCCCGACGAAGGCGCCGCTCCCACAAGGGGGACGAATGCTCTGTGGGAGCGATCCCCAGATCGCGATTTCGAGGTCAAGAGTGTTAAATGACAATAAACGGTATCGAGGTCTCATTGTTCTGGTTTCCGCAGTCCTCCGTGGGGCTCATGCCGAAACTGCTGAGGCAAGAACGGTATGCATTCCCACGCTGGTGCGTGGAAACAAGGAAAAAAACGTCATCCCAGCGTGAGTGCCCATCGCAAGATATGGTCTTAGATTCGTCGATTAGCTATCTAAAGGCTTTGGTCTAATATTTGCTTGAATTTTAGTAAAGCGATCGTTTTCCTTGTATATATGTTTCTTTCTTGATTAATCGATAAGCTCATGACTTTAAAAAACCGTGTATAAAAAGATTCTTGAACACTTAAATGAAGCGGTTTTGCTATTTGATCGGCAGCTTAAACTGACTTATATCAATACCTCCGGCGAGGTGCTTTTCGCCGATAGTGCTCGACATTTGTTGGGCAATAGTGCTCTGGAGTTATTCAAGATGGTCGATTCGGAGCAGCGGTTGGATCTGGAACAATGCCTGCATATGGATGAACCCTTAGTCGATCGTGAATTGACCCTCGACATTATGAATCAAAGCATTACAGTTAATTTTAGTGCGACGCCTGTTATTCATAATGATCTGGTTACGGAGGTCATTGTCGAGTTGCAACCACTGGATAGGCATTTACGCATTTCTAAGGAAGAGCAATTGATATCTCAGCAAACTACCGTTCGGATGTTGGTCAGAGGTCTGGCTCATGAAATCAAAAATCCGCTTGGAGGGCTCAGAGGCGCGGCGCAGTTGCTGGATCTTGAATTGGATGATCCTGAACTGAAGGAATACACACAAATCATTATCGCCGAGTCCGACCGACTGCAAGGTTTAATGGATAAAATGCTTGGCCCCAATAGGTTGCCGAATAAAGCGCTATTAAATATTCATGAAGTCGTGGAGCGGGTTAGGCAATTGGTGCACATCGAAGCGAACGGTAAACTGAGCGTTATTCAGGATTATGATCCTAGTATTCCGGACGTTTATGCCGATAAAAATCAATTGATTCAAGCGGTATTGAATATTGTCCGAAATGCCGTTCAGGCGATGGAAGGCAGTGGAGTACTGACTTTAAAAACCAGAGTCTGCCGGCAAATGACGATCGGTCGCAAAAGAAATAAATTGACCGCGAAAATCGATATTATCGATACCGGTCCCGGCATCGATAAAGAGATGATGAGCAAGGTCTTTTATCCGATGATTACCGGACGGGCCAGCGGTACGGGTCTTGGTCTGTCTATCGCACAATCTTTGATCAATCAACATGACGGCATGATCGAATGTGATAGCCAGCCTGGTCATACCGTTTTTTCTATTTATTTGCCCCTGGAGAATCACTATGAGTAATTCGGGCATGGTTTGGATCGTTGATGACGATAAATCCATCCGCTGGGTTTTAGAAAAAGCCCTGCAAAAAGCCGCGATCGAAACCCGTTTGTTCGCGAACGGTAATTTGTTACTCGAAGCGTTGAAATCAGAGGAGCCGGACGCCTTGATCACCGATATTCGCATGCCCGGTATCGATGGATTGCAGTTGCTGAAGAGCGTGCAAAACAGTCATCCGGATTTGCCGGTGATCGTGATGACCGCACATTCAGATTTGGAAAGCGCGGTATCAGCATTTCACGGCGGCGCCTTCGAATATCTGCCTAAACCGTTTGACATCAAGGAGGTGGTCGAGGTTGTTCGCCGCGCATGCGAGCATTCCAAACAGCGGCAGGAATCAATACAAAATAGCCATGTTATTGAAGCGACCCCCGAAATTATTGGTGCAGCGCCGGCGATGCAAGAGGTTTTTAGGGCGATAGGTCGATTGGCCCGCTCCCATATCACAGTGATGATCAATGGCGAGTCTGGAACTGGTAAGGAATTGGTGGCCAAGGCTTTGCATCGACATAGTCCGAGAGCGAGTAATCCGTTTATTGCGTTGAACATGGCCGCGATCCCTAAGGATTTGATGGAGTCCGAATTATTCGGACACGAAAAAGGTGCTTTTACTGGTGCTCAAGCACGAAGGTCGGGCCGGTTCGAGCAAGCCAATCACGGCACTTTGTTCCTTGATGAGATCGGTGATATGCCTGCCGAACTGCAAACTCGATTATTACGCGTATTGGCCGACGGTGAGTTTTATCCGGTCGGTGCGCATTCATCGGTCAAAGTCGATGTGCGGATCATTGCCGCGACGCATCAAAATCTTGAATCCTTAGTCGCTCAAGGCCGATTTCGCGAGGATTTATTTCACCGCTTGAATGTTATTCGTATTCACATTCCACCGCTTCGTGATCGCCGAGAAGATATTCCGTTACTGATGCAGTATTTTTTAAGCAAAGCTGCGGCCGAGTTGAATACGGAATTAAAAATACTGAAACCGGATGCCGAACAGTTCTTGAAGGCTCTGGAATGGCCGGGCAATGTACGCCAGCTCGAGAATCTGTGTCGTTGGTTGACCGTAATGGCTTCGGGCCGGGAAATTCATAAGAATGAATTGCCGCCGGAGTTACTGCACAGTCGTGATGAGTCGGGCGGGGTGGATGAGAACTGGCAAGGGGTGTTGAAGAAAAATATAGAGTATCAATTGCATAACGGCGATCAGGAGATTGCCAAGCATACGATACCGGTAGTCGAAGCCATTTTAATTAAGTCGGCTTTGGATTATACCGGCGGTAAACGTCACGAAGCAGCCAAGCTTCTTGGTTACGGCAGGAATACCCTGACCCGTAAGATTAAGGAGTTGGATATTGAAGAATAATAGGTAATCTGATTATGTAGAATAGGCTCGCTAACCACAGGTTCTAGCTTGGGACTGCTGAAACATGAAGCTTTATACAGGTAAGAACATAGCCCGTATGCATTGGTAGCGGAATACGGGAAATTCGTGACCTCGCCCATCCTGGATTGCGCTGTACTCCATTCGGGCTGCGGTGCTGTTTTGATTGTGGACGAAGCAAGTGGAAACGTTTGGGGCAGGTTCAATAACCCGCCCCTCGCGAAAATACCGGCAATTTATGCCGGTATGATAACGTTTTAAAACATTATTTTTCGGCTTAGCCTTTTAGTAAACCCTTAACTTTGGTCATGATTCCCGTCGGATCGATGCCTTGGTGCGGGAATTGCTCCCACAAACCGCCACAACCTTCTTTATGCGTGGCGATGTGAGCAAATTTAGGCGTGTAACCGCGTTCCAGCAACCAAGAGCCATAGCGGCTGCCCAGACCGGTTTTGCGGTTAAACGATTCGACGACCAACACCATCGGCGATTTTCCGACTTTGGCCAGCATCTCTTCGTCGATAACGTTCAATGTTGGTTTGTTGATCAAACCGACATCGATGCCTTCTTGTTTCAAGCGCTCAACCGCATCCAGTGCGCGGTATAACGATTCACCGAAACTGACCACATAGCCTTGAGTGCCTTCGCGGATAACTTCGTCTTTGCCGGAAACGAATTTGTAATTGCCGCCGAAGAAATCGTTACCGTCGCTGTCTAGGATGGCAGGTACCTTTGAGCGAGTCGAGAAGACAAAACGTAAGCCGGGGTTAAAGAAAATAGTTTCCAAACAGGCCTTCATTTGGTTCGGGTCGGCCGGGAAGTACAGATTGGTGTCGTAACCGTCACTCAAGCCGTTGTCGGCAAACATGTTGTTTAAACCGAAATGGCAGGTGTTGTCGGCCATATCGTCGATGCCGGAATGCGAGAAGTGGCATAACACGTTGGAATTGTTCAAGCGCGCCATTGTAATTTCGGAAATACACATTTCCAAGAAGGCACTGAAGGTGCCGAAAATACCTTGCTTACCGGCTTCCATCCCGAAACCGGCTGCCGCAGAAAAGTTACCGCGCTCCATGATGCCGGAAGAGATGAAAATCTCTGGGTAAGCATCATGAATTTTCTTTAGACCGCAAGAGCCTTCGAGATCGCTATCGATAACGCGGACTTTTTCCAAGCGCTCCGCTTCGGATAAACGGCCCAATATCGCGACCGACGCATCGCCGAAGACGTTCCGGTTGGCGTCCCATTTGTCGCTTGAACCTAGGAAGGTGTAGTCCTGCTTCGGTGCTTGGATAGATTTTAAATACTCGACAGCGGCTTGTTGTCCTTTGGCTTCCAAGTATTCCAGTGCTAGTTTCACCGAAATGACATCGTGGCCGTGGGTTGAACCTTCTAAGCCTTTGATGCCAGGGCACATAGGACGATGGTTGATGACCGCGACAGGGCCTTGTGTGTTGATGGCGGTGACGATGCGGTGGTACAAGTCGTCCAGATCTTCGCCGTCGCCTTCCAGCACTTTAACGCCATGGCCTTCCAGTGTTTTTGCGGTGCTGCATCCGCCCAAATAATGGGAAGGGTGACCTGCAATCGTGACATCGTTATCGTCGATGATCAGTTTGACATTCAATTGTTGAGCAACGGCAAGGCGCGCCGCTTCCGCATCGTTACCTTCCTGCTGCGAACCGTCGGAACCCAAGCAGAATAAGGTTTTGCTTGGATTGGCCATCGCGACACCGTTCACATAGGGCCACATGTGCCCTAAGCGGCCTGAGCTGAATTTGACGCCGGGTGTAAAGCCCAATTCAGGATGGCCCGGAAGATGAGAATGTGCTTCACGGTAATGCATCAGCTTTTCGGCCGGTAAATCGCCGTTTAATGTAGACATTAAGTATTGAGTGGCAACACGGTGTCCTGCTTCATCAAAAAAGACAGGAAAGAATTTATCGTCGTTGCCGCGAAACAGTGCGTCCAAAATCATGACTTCAGGAACCGTATCGAATGGTCCACCGGTGTGTCCGCCTACGCCTCTAGCGGCGCCGGTTGCTGTGAAAAATACGATCGCATCGCGGCATAATTGAATATTGGTCTGCAGAGCCGATTTTTGTTCGGCGGTCAATTTATTGCTGCTTGGATCGAGTGAGATGCGCTGATAAGCGCCGAGATCGATTGGAAAATTAGACATAGTTGTTCTTCTTATCGGTTAGGTTAATAAATATGCTTTGAAAGCTTTATCTTTACAAAGGCAATTAATCGGGTGCTCAAGGCATTATCGGAATTGATAATGATGCTAGCGAAAGAGCATGATGATGCTTTAATCACCCCGTAAAATGAAAGTGCCTGGTTTAGGGTGCGGCTACCCGTTAGGGAGGACGCCGTTAATCCAGCACCTAAATCATCGAAATACATTCCTAGAAAAAATAGGTCGAAGGGTATTTAGGTCATGGGGGCTTTGAAGATAGCTATCTGATCACCAAGGATGGCGCGAATGCCGATTTTGCAGGAGCAAAAATCGGTCCTACCGCCGACACCTTTCTGCAGAATAACCGCCCTATCTTTATGATCGTGCACTTTCACAGTAAGATTTATCATCTTAGTTTTTGATCATAGAGTTACTTAAAATACTACGCCTTTCATACTGAAAATTCGTTCAAGTTTGTAAGGTGCGGGGTGTGTTGTCGAGGACCGCCGTGAACCCGTCTGTGGGGGCTTCACGGCAGCGATCCCTGCTGCTGCCGACATCCCCTCGCCAAACACACCCTGCACCTCCTGAAAATTAGACGGTTTTTCGGTCAAAAAGGAGTACCATTCGTGTCTTCGGCCGTCTTGAACCCGAACCATTGTCATGAGCTTTGTCAGCCGAAAGAATACTTTCGGAAGTATAACCCGTAGGCAAGATCAACAAAACAATTTCGCAAAAAATGTCTAGTATTTGCCGATTTTGTATTAACCCATTTTAGAACACATCGTATCGTTTGCTGATGTTTGATAAAAGACCGGCTCAATCGGTTCGAATCCAAGTCGCATCTTCACGCTCGGCATAGCGGTCTCTTGCCAATAGTAGATAGAACGACGGGACGACGAATAGCGTAAACAGCGTGCCGACGCCAAGACCACTGGCGATTACCAAGCCGATATCGAAACGGCTTGCGGCGCCTGGACCTGATGCGATTAGTAACGGCACCATCGCGACGATCATCGATACGGTCGTCATCAGAATCGGTCGGAGCCGAATTTTTGCAGCCTGTTCGACCGCTTCGCGTTTGGTCAAGCCTTCGTGGATCTGCAGTTGATTGGCGAATTCGACGATCAAAATACCGTTCTTCGCAATCAGACCGATCAAGGTGATCAAGCCGACCTGTGTATAAATGTTGATCGAGGCAAATCCGAGCATAATGAAAGCCAAGGCGCTCGCGATCGAGAGTGGAACCGAGATCAGAATGATTAGCGGGTCGCGCCAGCTTTCGAATTGTGCGGCCAGCATTAAATAAATGATCAACAGCGACATGAAAAACGTCACGACCAGGGCGCTGCCTTGTTGTGCGTATTGCCGGGAACTGCCGGTATAGTCGTAGCTATAACCGCGCGGAAACAATTCATTGGCTTGTTGTTCTAAATAGTCCATGGCATCACCGAGTGTGACACCTGGCGCCATCATGCCCGATACGGTCAGGCTGTTGAGCTGTTGAAATTGCGTTCGTTTGCTGGGTTCGACCGATTGTTCGATATGCACCAGCGACGACAGCGGTACTTGGCCGCCCGATGCGGTACGCAAATAATAATGATCGAACTTACTGGTATCGAGGCGCGATAAATCGTCGACTTGCGGTATCACTTTATAACTTCGTCCCTGCAGGCTGAAGTGGTTGACATATTGTCCGCCGAGTAAGGATGCCAGGTTGCTGCCGATGTCTTGCATCGTCAGGCCTAAATCGGCGGCTCTATCGCGGTCAATGACCAAAGTTGCTTTCGGTCGGTCGAAATTGACTTCCTTCATCAAGAAATTGAAGCGTCCGCTTTGTGTCGCACGTTCGACTAGAAGATTCGCTACTTGGTCAAGCGATGCGTAATCGGCATCGGTGACGATTACGAATTGCAGCGGTAGACCGCCGCCCGAGCCCGGTAAACTAGGCCGCGGAATCACCGCGGTTTGAAAGCCGGCGATGGCGTTGACTTTAGTCTGCAATTCCGGCTGTATCGCCATTTGCGAGCGTTTGCGCAGTGAAGTTGAAGGCATTTTAAAGCCGCCGAATACGGTATTGTTGCTGCCGCCGAAGCCCAGCAGCATAAAGCTTTCGTTGTATTCCGGTATTGATTCGAACTGTTTGATCAACTCTTCCGCATAGGCTTCGTTGTAGTTCAAAGTTGCGGTTTGTGGGCCAGTCGCCATGACAAACAATATGCTTTGGTCCTCGGTTGGGGCCAATTCTTTTTGCGACAGGCTGAACATGAAAAAAATACTGACCATCACTATTAGGGCGAAGGCTATGACCATCGATGGCGTTTCCAGAAGCGGGTGCAGCAATTTTCGGTAACGTTCGGACCAATCACTAAAGATTTTTTCGACAGCATGTTCAAAACGACCTGCTTTGCCTTGGTCCTTCAGGATTTTGGAGCTCAACATCGGGGCGAGAGTGAGTGCGATGATGCTTGAAATGACCACCGCGCCTGCCAGAGTAAAAGCGAATTCGGTAAACAAGGTGCCGACCAAGCCGCCCATGAAACCGACCGGTAAATAGACGGCAACCAGCGCCACCGTGGTTGCGATGATTGGCAGAACTAGTTCGCGGGTGCCTTCGATGGCCGCTTCGAATTTGGATTTTCCCAATTCGATATGCCGATGTACGTTTTCGACGACAATGATCGCGTCATCGACGACCAAGCCGATGCCCAGTACCATCGCCAGCATCGTTAACAGGTTCACAGAAAAACCCATCAGTAGCATCAAAAAAGCGCCGCCGATCAACGACAAGGGCACGGTGATCGAGGGTACCAACGCGGCGCGAATCGAACCCAATGACAGATAAATAATCAGCAAGACGATAATCAATGCTTCGGCGAGCGTGCGAAAGACTTCGTTGATCGAATCTTGAATAAAACGGCTCGCATCGTAAGGCAGTAGGATATGCATTGCTTCGGGTAGATCTTTTTCAATATCATCCAACATATCACGGACCGCATAGGCAACCGTTAGCGGGTTGGCGCCGGGCGCTTGTTCGATGCCCATGAAAATCGCGGTCTTGCCTTTATACCAATTGACCATGTCGTAATCTTCACTGCCTAGTTCGGTATCGGCGACATCGGCGAGTCTTACCAGCGTGCCGCCCCTATTGCCGACGACCAGGTCACGAAACTCCCGTTCACTGACGACATCGGTCGTCGCACTCAAGTCGACCGTTACAAAATTTCCCTTGGTTTGGCCTGCGCCCGACAGGTAATTGTTTGAGCGCAACACGTTTGCAACATCATCCGCGGTCACGCCGAGCGACGACATGCGCTTGGGGTCGAGCCAGATACGCATCGCAAAGGTTTTATTGCCGAGCACAGTGGCTTTGCCGACGCCCGGTATTGATTGAATTTTCGGTTTGACGACGCGAAGCATGTAATCGCTGATTTGCGATGGTTTCATCGTATCGCTATATAGCGCGACATACATCAATGCAGTCGTATCTCCGACTTGCGATGTAATGACCGGGTCTTCGGATTCGGCAGGTAAGACATTGCGTTGACTTGCCACTTTTGCTTGAATTTCGGCGACCGCTGCATTCGGGTCATAGTTGAGGCGCATGTGCGCTTCGATGGTCGAGACGCCTTGGCGGCTGTTCGAGGACAGATAATCAATGCCGTCGGCCTCGGCGATGGCCTGCTGTAGAGGCGTGGTAATGAAGCCTTGCACCAAGTCGCTGCTGGCGCCGGGATAGGAAGTCCTTACCGTGACGACGGTATTTTCTGTTTCAGGATATTGCCTGAGCTCCAGCTCCGTGATGGCTCTTAAGCCAAGCACTAAGATCAATAAGCTGACAACACTGGAGAGGACCGGTCGCTCGATGAAAAGATCGGTGAATTTCATTCTGGAATCTCCCGTTCGCCGGGGGCGGGTTTATCATCCAGCGTGACCTGCATGTCGTTACGCAGTTTGACTTGGCCGGCGCTAACGACGCGTTCACCAAGTTTCAAGCCTCTGATGATTTCGATTCGTCCCGCGCGGGTTTGCCCGGTTTCGACTTGTCGGCTTTGTACAATCAGACCTTGTTCGATCGGTTCGATCACGAATACCGAATTGCCATAAGGATTATAGGTAATCGCGGTATCGGGTAGCGTCAGCACGTTGAGTGGATGGTCTGATAAAATGCTGACCTGTGCGAACATGCCCGGGTGCAGCAGCTTGTCGGAATTGATGAGCTTGGCGCGAACGTGTGCCGAGCGCGTGCCCTTATCGATCAATGGGCTGATGGCGATGATTTCGCCATTGAATTCCTGTTTCGGATAGGCTTGCACGGTGGCAACGATGCGACGGCCTTTAACTAATTGATTTAAATGGCGTTCTGGAACGGTAAAATCCAGGTAAATCGGGTCCAGTTGTTGCAGAGATACGATTGCCGAGCCTTCCGTTAAGTATTGGCCCAGATTGACTTGACGAATGCCCAGCTCGCCCGTAAACGGTGCGCGAATACGTTTTCTGTCAATCAGTGTGCGTTTGGCATGAACGGCCGCGACGGTTTCGTCAAGTAGGGCATGATTCTGGTCGTAATCGGATTGGGAAATGAAATTTTTGTCGATCAGCTTTTCGCTCCGCTCGAAGCGGACCTTTGCGAGCCTCATTTCGGCCTCGAGTCCCTGCAATTCGGCGCGATCGGTCGACGCATCCAGTTCCAATAATAGCTGCCCTTTTTTAACCGATTGACCGGAATCGAAATGAATCGCTTCGACTTTGCCAGCCACTTCGTTGCTGACGTCGACGCCGGCTACGGCGGTCAAGCTGCCCACCGCGGATAATGAGGAAGGCCAGTCTTCCTGGATGACTTCAGTGGCGGCGACGACGGCGGGCGGCGGAGGTTGGAATCGGCCGGCTTCTTGATGAAGCTGATAAAACTTCAGTCCGAAAATGCCGCCAAAAATCAGCACGGAGAATAGTATTAGAATAAGAAAACGTTTGAGCATGTGAGGTTTAAAATACCGAGTCGATAAGTTAAGCCGTCCATGGTTCGACAAGCTCACCACGAACGGCTTAACTTAATGGCATTGACGGAGGGTCGTGGTAGCCGGAAAGC
This sequence comes from Methylomicrobium sp., assembly GCA_007135635.1. Taxonomy (GTDB): domain Bacteria; phylum Pseudomonadota; class Gammaproteobacteria; order Methylococcales; family Methylomonadaceae; genus Methylotuvimicrobium. Next base: position 16,397 of record SLIO01000265.1, read on the forward strand.
CACTATGGCTAGCGGGCATCAAGTTCTTTTATCATTTGTCGGATCCGATTTAGCAATTGTCGTTGTTGCGTTGTCGGCAATCGCTTTAGATCGCGTTCGAATTCATTGAGGTCATAATCTTCTGTTTCATTGCTCAAATCGGATCGTTGTATACCGCAGTCGGCGAGAACACGAGTGATGGGTTCGCGTGCGTCATCTAGCGGCATCGCCCCCGACAATATGTTTTTGAGCATGGTATGTATTCGTACGAAAACCGATTTTCCGTTTAGTAATGCCTCGGCAAATGCTAGAGCATGCTCGTCGTTATAGGCTCTTCGTCTCGTATCCGAAAAGGTGCGCATTTCAATCGTAACGAGCGCTTGTTTATCGATTCGATAATCGAAGTCGAACGGCTGATTTTGAGAAGTAATCAGACTGTTGGAATCGACAACTAGTTGCAATTGATTCGCCTTGCAAACGATTTCAAGTCTGATTAAATCATATTTCCCCCGTTTCGGTAGCGGCGATCGTGCTAGGGTGTATTCGAGGTTAGCTAAGTGGTCCCGGTTACGATGGTAACTCCATGTGTGGAAGTCCTGAGCTACTGCGGTTTGTAAAGATAAGGCGACAATGCAAAGAATCTGTAAAAAATGCTTAAATAATC
>SLIO01000103.1 GCA_007135635.1 Methylomicrobium sp.
TTATCTTGTGCGTAACCAACCTATCGCGTGCCGCTCAAGCGGTAGAGCTTGACCTTTCAGCATACAAGGGCTACATGCCGGTAGAAATGCTCGGGCATACCGCTTTTCCGCCTATCGGCGAATTACCCTACCTGCTTACCCTGCCCGGCTATAATTATTATTGGTTCCGCCTGGCCAGTAGCGAAGAAGTACCAGCTTGGCACGAGGAACACTTATTACCCGAGGAATTACCGACATTGGTGCTGTTCGATGGCTGGCACAGTTTTTTCCGGAATCAGGTCGAGTCCTGGCGTTTTGCCATGTCGAAAAAGGCGCGCACTCAACTCGAAGAAAACGCATTGCCGGATTTTGTCGCTGTTCAACACTGGCATCGGGAAATCAGCGGCGAATCGATCAGCCGTGTGCACATTACCGATTATATTGAATGGGGACTGGAAGAAAATACCTGGCTGCTAACCCTAGCACGTGTCGACCACAAGGCAGGCGAGCCATTTGACTGTTTCTTACCTCTCGCACTGGCATGGGAAGATCACAATCTGAAACGGCTGCATGACTTAAGGCCCTTCACCGTGGCGAAAGTGCGCCAGCAATCTCAAGTCGGCATTTTAGGCGATGCATTTGCCGACGAGACATTTTGCCAAGCACTGGTCCAGGCTATAGGAACCGGCCAAACACTCGCCTGCGAACAAGGAGTCATCCGCTGCTCGCCGACCGACGTTTTTACTGCATGCGCCGAGAACGAGCCGGCCAAGCTATCCGCCCGACCACCCTATACAAAGGGTAATAAAACCGCAGTCGCACTGAACAATCGGTTATTTTTGAAAGGCTATCGGCGTCTTCAAATCGGACTCCATCCGGAAATTGAAATGGGATGCTTTTTGTGCAATACGGCAAAATTCCCGAATACGCCGCCTATCGCAGGCTTCGTCGAGTATCAGGCCAAAAACGGTGACACCATGACACTTGCTGTGTTGCAAGGCTATGTCAAAAACCAGGGCGACGGCTGGAACTACACGCTCGATTATTTGGAACGATTCCTGGAAGAATGTCTCACAACGAAGGAACAATCGACCGCTGCCGCAGAGGCGCATAGCGGCTATCTAATGCTGATACATACGCTCGGTCAGCGAACCGGCGAACTGCATAATGCATTGAGCACGGCAACGGGTGACTCCGCTTTCGATCCTGAGCCGGTCACCGATGGCGATCTATCGGACTGGGTGCAACGAGCGCAGACAGAAGCGGAATCGACGATGGATATTCTTAAGCATCGGCTGGGCGCGCTTGATGAAACGACTCGAACAGTAATAAAAAAGCTACTCGACCAGCGAGGTGCACTGATTGAGCGGATGAAAGCCTGTATTTCCGAACCGGCAAAAGGATTCAAGACCCGCTATCATGGAAATCTTCGTTTGGGACAAGTGCTACTGACCGAAAACGATTTCTTATTCACCGACTTCGAGAGCGCTCCGGCACACTTACCCGCCAACTCACATCAAAAACATTCACCGTTAAGGGATGTAGCCGACATGCTGAGTTCCTTGAACCATGTGGCCCATACCGCAGTTACGCTCGCCAGCATTGAACAACCCAAGGCTATTGCCAAGCTCGAACCTTTTATGCGAGATTGGCAAGTCGAGGTTGAACGCGCCTTTCTCGCTGCCTATGATGAAGCGGTTCGCTGCTCCGACTTGTTTGCAAAAAAATCATCGCCTCGCGGTTTGCTTGATCTATTCCTATTCGAAAAGACGCTTTACGAACTACGCGAAGAATTGGATGCTCAACCAGAAAAAATAGCTATTGAAATTGAATATATCCTATCGCTACTTACTTGAATAAAACCAACCGACATCTTTGACATCAGTGACTTACGATGCGGTACTATCGACTCGATTCCAAAACCTATTTAGTATTAGTATTTTCTTATATACTACCCACCATGACTCACCTTACCTTAATGGAAAGCCATTATGTTTCAATTGACCAAAACAGCCGTTCTGGCCTGCTTACTGATACTGCCGCAAGCGCGCGTTTACGCGCAAACTTCGGTACTCGAACACAAACAAACCTATACCCTTGAAGACGCTATCTCGCTTGCATTGCATAACAACCCCGATTTACAAATCGCTCACGAGCGTATCGGCCAAGCTCAAGCGCAATTGGGCGAAGCATTCGCCGCGTTTTACCCGCAAGCCCAAATACGCATGTCTTACGAACATACCGACAACCCCTCGCGCGCTTTCGGCATGATCATATCGCAGCGTCGACTGAATCTTGACGGTTCAACTAATTTCAATCAACCGGGCGGGACCGATAATTACCGGCCCGAAGTTGTCGCAACCTATTCGCTGTTTCGCGGCGGCCAAGACTATCAAACGGCCAAGGCCGCCGAACTCGGCGTCGAAGCCGCGGAATTGCAAGAATCGGCGGTCCGCAATCAATTAATCGAGGCCGTGACATCAGCCTATTACGGCTTGCTCGCTACCACCGAGGCGCATAAAGTCGCGTTGAATTCGATCAAGGCAGTCGACAGCGAACTTCGGCAAAGCCGAAATCAATACGAGGCCGGCGCACTATTAAAGTCCGACGTCTTATCGTTGGAAGTGCAATTGGCCGAAACCCAGGACGCTGAAATTCAATCGGCAAATGCGATTGAGTTAACCCGAACCGGACTCAAAACCTTGCTGGGCCTCAATACCAACGAAACGCTTGAGTTCGAGCACGCCTCGGCGGTACTGCAAATACCGGAAAATCATGAGGCTTTCGAAGACCTACTGAATCGTGCCATACAGGAGCGTCCGGAAATCGTCGCCGCCTTCAAACAAGTCGAAATTGCCGAACGTAAACTGAGTGCAGCCAAAGGCGCGCATCTACCGCGTGCGAATGCGTATGTCAGTTACGGCTCGGACAGTAAGAATATCGATTTTTCGACTAACCGCGACAATGTCACGGCCGGCGTTATAGTGGAAATGGATTTGTTTAGCGGTTTCGGCACCAGCGAAGCCATCAAAAAAGCCGAGCATCGATTGAACGAAGCGCAAAAAGCTCATACCCAAACCAAGCTCGCGATCGAAAACCAAGTCAAAACCGCTCATTTGAAATTCAAAGAAGCACTAGCGCGCCTCAATGTAACACAAGCGGCAATCGCATCGGCCGAGGAAGCCTTACGCTTGGTCAACCAACAACGCCAAGCCGGCGCCGCTACGATCACGCGTTATATCGAAGCCGAAGTCGCGCGTGACAAGGCGCATTCACGCGATATCGCAGCGCGTTTCGATGCATTACGCGCCGAGGCCGAGCTCAAAAAAGCGCTGGGGAGTTGGCGGTGAGCGGTGAGCGGTGAAATGATGATGCATTTAATCCATTTATCAAGCCCCTCTTTCCTCTTTCCTCTTTCCCCTTTCCCCTTTCAACTCATTCAAATGCGAACCCAGACTGTCGCCAAGCCTTTGCGCCGCCTTCCAGGTTGAATAAATTACGATAGCCCAATTCATAAAGAGACCGCGCGGCCGCATTGCCCATGGGACCGCCTTCGCAATACAAATAGAGCGCGGTATTTTTATCGGCGGGTAATTTATCCTTGTATTGCTCAATCTCGTTATAAGGAATAAAAAGATTGGTACCCTTGATATGCTGCTGTTCGGGGATGTGAACATCGATTAAAACAATGGACCCATTTTGCATGATTCGATTGAGTTCTTCAGCACTGATCATGGTCAAATAGTCAGGCTTTTGAAACGCGCAACCGGCGACGATAGCGATAACTATGATCGAAAATAACAGTGGTTTCTTAGCTAGGATTCGGAGTTTCATAGACAGTGACCTAATTAAATAAAGAAAACGGCATTTAACCATAAAAGCCGGGATGGGCGCGAAGCGGTTTTAAATAGCGGATATTGCTATGCCTCTGCCGCTCTGCATTATCGTCCCCCATTATCGTTCCAATGCTCTGCGTTGGAATGCAGCCCGCAACGCTCAAGCGTTGCGAAACCCGCCCACGCCTATAAAAAGCTTTTTTCCATAGAGTACACAAAAATCACGAAAATATTTAAATCGAAGATGCCGCCTTGCCATCTTAGCTAATGAGACCTCGATACCATTTATCGTTACCTATCGTACCCGGCTTCGAAAATCGCGACGAAGGCGTCGCTCCCACAATGATTCCGATGCTCTGTGGGAGCGATCCCCAGATCGCGATCATCGAGGTCTATAATGCTAAAAAACGCACAACAGTATCGAAGCCGCAACGCTATGACGAAAACAATTTCCGCTTTGGATCAGGGCTAGTCCGGGTTAGGATTAAGCATTCTGTAACACCTCACTCGTCGACAATGATTTTATGAATACAGAACCGAACCGCCAATGGCAAAACTGGCTTGACCGCAATGTTTACGATCTAGCTCGACAAATGCGCCTCAGCTATGTACCGCCGTTGATGGTCTATTTGGCGGCGGGCGTATCCGGCTTGACCGGCATCGTTGGAACTTTTTTCGTCAAGGAATACCTCGGGTTGTCGGCCGAATTTCTGGCCATGTTAGGTTTCTGGGTGATGCTGCCCTGGGCCTTGAAAATGCCGGTCGGTCATTTGGTCGATTTGCTATGGCAGCATAAAGCCAAGTTGATTTATCTAGGCGCGGCACTGATCGCCGCTAGCTTGTTTATCATGATCAATCTATTGGCTGACCGGGAATTCATGACTCACATCCTGCCTGCTGAAACCTGGTTTGTATTGTCAGCGTTACTAGCGCCGATCGGTTATGTCGTCCAGGATACCGTGGCCGATGCGATGACGGTCGAAGCGGTACCTCGTTTCGACGAGCATGGCAAGCCACTACCCGAGCTACAAATCAAATTGGCGCACACGACGATGCAGACCTTGGGCCGAGTTTCAATTATCAGCGGGACCATGCTGGTCGCGGCGGCCAATGTGATAATGTTCGACGACGTACACTTGATGGACGACGCAGAAAAAGCGGCGGTATATTTGACGGTTTACCGTTGGGCCTTGGTCATCCCGTTGATTTCGATAGCCGGGGTATTATTGTCCAACTACTTGCGCTCTCAGCAGGAATGGCGCCTGGCGGCTCAGGGTTATGAATTCGAGGACATTGACCGCTTGCTGACGCGGCCTGACGATGAATTGCCCGAAATCAACTGGTGGATTCTCGGCGGCGGACTCGGTTTCGTGTTGTTCGCGGTCTTGATGGGCTTGAGCGATATTCCGAATAGCGATGCGATTGTTTTTATCGGTTCGCTGGCTATTGTCATGTTTTTAATTTGGCGTCTGACGTTGGATTTAGACAAAACGCAACGCAATCAGCTTTACGGCATCGCTTTCGTAATATTCGCTTTTCGGGCCGTACCGACGACCGGTGCCGGCGAAACTTGGTGGATGATCGATGTGCTCGAATTCGATCAGCAGTTTCTCGCGCAACTATCGTTACTCACCGGCGGGTTGACGCTATTCGGCATGATTCTATTCCGGCGCTTCATGGCCGAACGACCGATTACCCATGTCATTGCGGTATTGACGATAGCATTGAGCGCGCTGTATTTACCGAATATCGCGCTGTTTTACGGTTTTCAAGAATGGACGCAGGCCCATACCGGCGGCGTGGTCGATGCCCGCTTCATTGCCTTGATCGATACCGCGCTGGAATCGCCGCTTGGACAAATCGCGATGATTCCGATGCTGGCCTGGATCGCCAACTCCGCGCCGCCTAGACTCAAGGCAACCTATTTCGCGGTCATGGCCGCTTTTGTCAATCTGGCGCTTTCGCTGTCCCAACTACTGACCAAGGCACTCAATCAATTTTTCGTGATCAGCCGCGAAATCAAGGATCCTACAACCGGCTTGGTCATCACCGCAGCCGATTACAGCCAATTAGGCACCTTATTTTTCATCGTTATGTTTCTAGGATTGGCGATGCCGTTGTCGGCGATTTTTGTCGCCCGGCGCACGTTCTTGAAAGATCGGAACTGATTTATACTTCGCGCGGCCACATTCACTGGAAAGCTGAAGCGCTCTTTTGTCCGATAGCTGCGTTACCTACATGGATGTAGGTAAGGGGCGTGAGCAGGAGTGGAAGCTTTGCGAAAACAGTCACATAGCTTAGATTAACGCCTGTTTTCGCGCCTTGCTACCGAACAAAACAAAAAGTCCGGGGTCAGACCTTGTATTTAACATTCAGATCTTTTTGTTCTTGAACGATAATTGGCTGTGGCTTTCGGGGTCTTGCATCAAACATTGTTACTTATGCGCATAGACTCAAATTGTTTCCTGATTAGCAAGATACTTCAGCTTACCGAAGCCAAGTGTCCGAGCAGGGGCACAAGTCGTAGTCGCAAAAACTAAAATATGCTGTTACCCAAGCTCCAGCTTGGGTAACCTGTTCAGGAAGCTCTAGCTTCCCGACAATCAAGAAAGATTGAACTAGCGAGTCGGGGTTGATCAAGAATGTGCGGAGGGTGTGTCGGTCTCAGGAAGCTGGAGCTTCCGGTGTATCTTTCCCAGGCTGGAGCTTGGGAAAGAGCGTGATCGTGCTGACCGGATAATTGGCAAAGAAGGCTAAGACTTCCGCCCGTTTGAGTTTTTTCTTGATGACTTTGTTATCCGCATTCAACGTATACAGATGAAAAATGTTCTTTGCGATATCTAAACCAATTACGCTAGTATTCATCTCGGACTCCTCTTGTTTTGTTTTTTACCAAGGTGCTATTTGACACCAACAGAGTGAGAGGAGTCCATATCATCATCCTACGCAAGAGCGGCCATGCGGAATGGACTGGGCAGTAGGATGAGGAGCGAAGCGGAAACCCATCATGGGGATCCCACAAGCCCTTTAAAAGACTTTATGAACTTCATGGTTAAAATACCGAATTTAGGATTATGTGGGAGCGATCCCCAGATCTCCATTTCCAGGCCGAAATTTGGCTAGCAAAGGGTATAGAGTCAAGCTCCTTTATGATCTTCACTGAAAATCGGTAACGATTTCAGTAATGCGACTACGCCAAAAATCACAGTCGCATAGATCAAGGTCGATTTGATATAGGCCGGGTAGAAATTCGCCATTTTGCTCAGTTTCTCAGACCAGACCAGCGCATCGTGACGGCCCGACAGCAAATAGAAGCTGAATTCGGAGATGAGGAACGCGAGCGTCGTTGCCGCGAGCAGAATTGCGAATTGTTTCAATAGTACAGATGAGTTCAATTCTTTGAATTGGGAACACATTTTACCGCCGAACCAAACTGCGGCATAGGTCGGAATTAAAAAGACATAGGCCGGCGAAACGCAAAAACTGCTAACTCCGAAGAATTGAATCACGACAAAATCGATCAATGCCGCTTCGGCCAATAAAACGGCAAAAATGTGAGCACTACCTAGCCAAAGTCCGGCCAGGAAAAACACCGCAAGCGAAGCATCGGGAAGATTGAAAGAACTGCCGACATGATCGAATCGTGTTATAGCCATGAGTAACATTAAAGAAATAGCAATGGGGTGGTTAAAAGTGGCTTCGATAGGCTTTTGTTGCGCAATATTCATAATTATATAGTCTCCAGTTTTAAAAAATTCTCGTAGGGCCGGCAGCGAAGCCCGTTAAAGTAATGAATCCTTCGCACGGCCGCATTTTCGGAGTTCAGTCAGGCACCTTAGTTCGATAACTCCATTTTTATCATGGACGCTATTCGCTCGAAAACCACCTTTACCATTTTCTAGGGTAAATACTGGCAAAGATTATCGGCAGGTGCGGAAGCTCGCGAAAACAAGGTTATAGCTTAGCATAATGCTTGCTTTCGCGCTTTACACGCGAGGACAGGCCCGGTGCGTCAAAAGTCAAACTACCATCAAATGCAGTTTCAAGCGATAGTTTATACTTCCAACGAGCTTCGGCGATTGAAGCCCAAAAGTGCTAACAAGCCGCTTCCCATTAACCAAATAGCGGCTGGAAGAGGAACGGCGGTAACCGTTAAATTATCCATCGCAAAATAAGCCGGCGTATTCATTCCGAATGCCCCTTGATCGGTGGACGACATCGAAAAAGTCAACCCCGTGATCAAACCGAGAGAACTCAAATCGACCCATTCCCATTCACTGACGATGTGACTGTTGCCATTGCGATAATCGGCTAAATAAAAATCGACTTGTCCGATTGTGTCGCCCCCGTTGACGCCCTGTATTGAAAGTTTAAGCCAATCCTGATCGGTTCCCTCCTCACCGCCGAATTTTTTGGAGAATGCGTCGCCGTTAAGCATCGATAAAGCCGTGTAAGTGGTATTGGTGGCATAAAAACCTCCCGCCCATACTGCTTCATCGAAAGCAATAGCCGCGTTGTTGCCGGAAACATAAGCGACGCCGAACTGACTGCCGCTAAAAGCCTGGCCCGAATAAACGCTGTATTGATTGCCGAATCCCGGAGTCACATTATCGGTCATGTTCGAATAAGACCAGCCGCTCCAGGACGTGAAGCCGCCGCCCCAATCGGTAGTTTGATTGCTGAATGTTGCGTTGCCGCTGGTAAAGGTGTTGTTGCTGGGTGTAACTGGCAGCGAGCCGGGTTCGATTTGTCCGGACCAATAACTATTGGGTGCTAAATCGAGATCATCGAATGTAATAACTGATGCCGCTTGTGCGTAATTTGTTCCGATCAAGCCAAACACCAGCAATGAATAACGGCGAAATTTCATGATTGCTCCTTATTAAAATGAGTTAAATACTCGAAAGTAATGCTAATTATTAAATATCGGTCGGGCGGCGTTTTAGGCCTATCAGCGCAACCAGCGCCGATCCCATTAACCAAAGTGCCGCAGGAACAGGTACTGCGCTCAGGTTTTGATGGATGACCCCGATCGCATCCAGGTCGAAACCGGCGCTGCCGGTCGTCGGATAGGGATCGTAAATCCGGTTGTTCAGGCTATCGCGTGCGTTGCCGTCGCCGATTATGTCTATTAAACGAATATAAAGAATATTGTCTATGTCTAGGTTGCTGTGAGAGGCCAAACCTGCCAAGTCGAACGGCGTGCCGAAGCCTTGGCGATATTTTCCCGCATAACCGTGAATGTTGGTGGGGTCGACGGAGCCGAAGGCACCGACCGCGCTGGGTGTGTAGGAATAATTATCGAACCGAAAAAAATCGCTGCCGTTTGAAGATACTTCCACCCAGGCCAGCTCCAAGAAGGTATCGCTAAACGAGTTTTCAAAGACCGCGAAATCCCAGCCGGGCCCATTCATGATCGGATTTGCGAAAGTCAGCGTAATTTTACCGCCTTCCCCTAACGAAACGACATCGAAAGACGTACCGCTTGCTTTACCCAAAGCTTTTTCCGGTGTTTTAAAGCTGGCATCAAGGTTAGCACCGGGAATGTAATCGATCCAACCGGTCGCCCAGGCGGTAAACGCCGAATCGTTCATGTGAATCGCGGTCGAGCCGGGTTGTCCGGCGGCGGGAGCAAAAGGGCCTGCGTGGCTGTTGACCGACAGTAACAGCGCCGACAAGGTTAAGAGTTTCTTCATTAGTGATCTCCTGTGGATTGATAAGAATATGACAGACCGACATAGGCATGTCGTTCCGGCATCGGATAAAAGCCCCCGCCGTAAGCGGAGGTTTCGTAAAACGCGTTGAAAAGATTATTGATTCCTGCAAACAATTCGGCGCCGGCTATTTGATAAAACACTTTCAAATCGACTTTTTTGAATGCGCTCAGCGAAGGCTCATCGGCTTCCGGCGTAATATTCAAACCATTCGGACGGGTGCCGGTATATTCGGCCGATAAACTGACACTGAGCCGTTCCGTCGTATGCCACAGGAATCCGGCATTGGCATTGATTTTCGGGACCAGGGGCATTGATAAATTGGTTTTATCGAAACGTGCGTCGGTGTAGCCGAAATTAGTCCACAACGAAAAGGCATCGGACAAATAAAAACGGGACTCGAATTCCAAGCCACGGCGGATGGTATCGTTTTCGTAATTTTTATTGATGCGGTCGTCGAAGTAGATTTCGTCGGTATGTGTCATTTGAAAAAAAGCAAGCGACATTTCCGACCAAGGCAAAAGGCTAAACCTCAATCCGGTTTCCCAGTTTTCCCCCTTTTGCGGCTTGATCGAGTCGGCGCTTAGCAGCAATTCTTCGGGATTCGGGTTTCGGTAGCTTCGATTATGATTCATGTACCACGAAACCGACTCATTGATAGTCCATGTTAAGCCGAAATCGGCCGCGTAACTTCGCCAATTGTTTTTGCGGCTGGATACCTGAGTCCATCGATCGTTGCAATCTAAGGGTTGGAAAGGGAAAACCGACGCAAATGTACAAAACCGGCGAAATTCATCCGATGTTCCCTTTAAATCGAATCGGTCTTCTCGATAACCGGCGTTGAAGATTACCGGCACCGGTAATTCCCAGACAGTATTGACAAACCCGCTTTGATTGTTGAATTCGGACCGTTTGACTTTGCTTTGATCTGGAATATCGTTGCCGTTTTCACGGCGTATCGCTTGGCCTTGCCGTCTGAAATAACCGAATGTCCAGGTTTGATTGATCGGGCCGGTTGAAAAATCGACTTGATGGCGCGCGTCAATTTCCCGGTTATCGAATTCATTTTTCCACGGATTGACGAATCGCTGATCGGGGTTCCAATAATTCGCCAGCTCGTAAGGGTTGTCTCGGTCGCGATAGCCTAGATTAATCCGAGTCAAGCCGAAATTGCCCCAATCGAAAGAACCGCCCGTGTTCACCGCATAGTCGAATGTCTCTCCTCCGGCAAACGGAGTCGAAGCCTTTCTTCGCAAAGACGAATGGCTGATTGCGGAACGGTCGACGGTACCGGCAAGGCCGAATTCGTCGTCATGCAGGCGGAAATTAGCGTATAAATTGAGCCGATCCAGCGGTTCGAAATCGACGTGAGCGGAAAATTGGCGTTTTTCGAGAAAAGTATTATCGCGGTAGCCGTCCGTATTGAAATAAGCTCCATTGACGGAAATACGAAAGGGCCCTTGCTTGTAGCCCGCATTCAAACGTACGTCGGACGTGTCGAAATGGCCGTAGCTACCATAAATTTCCGCGCGGGTCCGGTCGGTTTTGCGAGTCACGATATTCACCACGCCACCGACTGCGCCGTCGCCGTAAAGTACTCCGCTGCCGCCGCGGATAATTTCGATTCGCTCGATTTGGCCAAGCGTCATCGTCGACAAATCGGCGCCGGATAAATCGGGTGCATTCAACCGAATACCGTCGACTAAAATCAACACGTTGCTGTGGAGTGAATCGCCCATGCCTCGGATGTCGACACCGCCGAATTTATCGTGGCCGGTAAAACTACGTACCGTAATGTTGGCCTCACGGGACAATAAATCGATTAACGAATTGCTTGGCGCATTCAAGATGTCGTTTCGATCAATGACGGTTATGCTTTTAGGTTGTTCCCATACCGTACCCGCCGTCCCGAAAACGGTCATAGTCGAAAGCGGCTGCGCTCGTTCGCGTATCGAGTCAGCATAGGCATGATCGGCAATGAAAACCAAGACCAGCAAGAGGCGTTTTTGTGTGTCCGGCATCGATTAATAGTTTATTAAGCGGCGTCGGATTAAGGAGTCCCGTCTTAGAGACTTGAGGTGCGCAAAGAAACGCTATCGATCGGAGGATCGGAAGGGTTTTTTGTCACTCAATCGCCCGCCGCGATGAGGTTACGAATGCTTTTAGGCCGGTCTCCGGGCTTTCGAGTCGCATAAGCTCAATTGCCGCCTTCCCACCTAATGGCAGTGGCATGTTGGCAATTGTAATCTCGATTACCGTTGCGGGGGCAGCGTCGGCATTGCAATCATGCGCACCGAACTTCCCGTTTAACCTGATTACTCAACGGACAAAGCCATTGGTAGTCAGGCACCTTAAAGCAAGGTGGACATTATATGGATTTACAGACTGAATGCAAGTGGAAGAAAAATAGAGAGGATTCAATCGAAAAAAAAACATTTTTTGGGTGGGCGGGGGCTGCATCCACGTCCCGCGCAGTCGGAGCAACATCTACGTCGCGACTATCGAAGCCATTGACGCTCAAACATCAATAGTCATCTAGGACGATGCCGTTCATTAATTTTTAACTTATGCGACAACTACATTGACATATACCGGCCGCAATGTTTTCCTACCGTTTGCAGCTCCCATCATGGGTTTGCGCTTCGCTCCTACCCATCCTACTTCGCTCGCGAACCAACTATTGCGAAGTATATGTCATTCGAACAGTCGTTTAGAGTCTTTTGCCGACGCATCAAAAAACCCTGTCGACTAAAGACATCACAATTTCGACCGCGATCAAATAAATAATGATCCACTCGAGAAACGACGAATGCTGATGTTTTTGCTCGTCGGCTAGCATTTCCAATAATTCATGTATCGTCTCGAGCTTTTTCGATAGCACTTCGGTGCGCGGTTGAATTTCGAGATAATTGGCCGCCATCGAATAGATGCCTTGATACTCCGGATGCTCCCAGAAAAACTCGGGGGTATCGAGCAGATCGTAATTCAAAATGATATCGCTCTTGGTTAGAAACAATTGCCCCCGGATCATTGCGGTCGCTTTTCTACCGAGCCGTATTTTTCCTTCCTTGGCCAGGGATTCGGGTAAATGGCTGGTTTCTCGAATCGTATTGATCGCATGACCTTCGAAAGCCGCCAATTTAATCGATTGCGCCATGGCATGCGATAAGGCCAAGAGTATCATTTGATCGGCGCTGATTAGCTCAATATGATCGCTTTGTATTCGGTGCTGCTCGCAGTTTATTTCGTAACTGAAATTGTCTTCCTGCGGCTCGGCATCGGGCTTGATTGCAAAGCCTAGTAATAAATCATGTAAATTCCGCCGTTCGTCAAGACTCACATGCCAATGCACGACGACGCCGTAAGCGAATACAATCGAGCAGCCGCTTTTATAGTCGACGACCAAGGCGTTTCTAAACGACTTGACGCGTCCCGACATCAACATTTTCTCGCGCAATGCCGGAAAATCGAAGGATTGCGCAAGGCAAACGGTTAAACAATGTCTGATAGGACGATCGCTGGTCATAACTTTCCTCTAGTCATTCGCGCCGCGCGATGATCACGACAGCTCTCAGCTGGCTACGCCCGAAGCGGGACATCGCCAAAAATTCGGCTTTCGGCACCGGCACATAAAAGTTATCCGCTTCGCTGGCATGCTGTTCGGTATCGACATCGGGATCGTGCAGATAAATAAAGTGCGGATCGTGCGCGGTCACGACTACCCAATGCGGCGCTTTGTTGCGATTGATCCGGTAAGTGCTAACCAAAATCAACGGAATATGACCGGCATCCAGATGCCCGGTCAATGCTTCCAACGTGATTTTATCGAAATGCATGCGCACGTCGGTTTGCTCGAGCTGGCGCAGAAAATCCTCTTGCACCAGACTGATGACTTCGCGTTTTTCCGGATTGCGCACGCTGTCGATAAACAATACATCTTGATGACTCAGATACACATCGACCGCAAAACCTCGCCGCCAAGCCGCCAGCGCCAAACCGTGAGGTCCGCATCCGCCGTGCCCGGAGGTCATAAAAATCGTCGTCGATTCGCGCCAAATTTGCAGTTCATGCGCCTGCGACAATTCGATGTCCGGATTCAGTCCCGCCATCGCCATCAACAAGCCCGAAGGGCCGCAGCTGAAATCGGTCGTTTGCCGATAAAACGGCACGGTCAGACGGGTTTCCGGATGCGGATAGATGATTCGTTTCTCGAAGCATAGCGCCTCGCTGTGATCTTCATAATAATCTTCTTTGGTATCGAATTGCCGATAACCTTGTTTTCGGTACAACGCGATCGCTTGTTGATTATCGGGACGAACTTCGAGCCTCAAATACACGCAGTCGCGCTCTCGTGCGCGTGCTTCAGAGTGATTGAGCAGTCCCACGCCAATACCGAGCCCGCGGTATTCGGGTAACACCGCGAACGAATAAAGTCTTGCCAACGATGCGCCTCTGCGGTACAGCAACAGCGCATATCCCGCCGCTTTATCTTCGATTTCGGCAAGGATGATATCGGCATTGGCTCTTTCCAGCATCCAGTGAAAATTGCGCGAGGTTAATTTATCCTGTGTAAAACAAGCATTTTCAATCGCCAGCAATTGCCGGACGTCATTTTTGACCGCGCTACGAAACACGATGTTCGGTGTTCCTTCGGCACCCGCAAAATCAGTCATTATCCGTCAATCCATATCCGCCAATCCATCAAGCGCCTGTTTTAACACTTGTTCACTACGAAACAGCACCATTTCCTGCCAATCTCGCTTATCCGGATAAAAATAATCCCGGATTTGCTGCCGTACCGGATGATTGAGTTGCCTTGTTTCGGGATTTCTATGCCAAAGGTAATTTTCTTTGCGCAACACGGCAAACAGCGCTTCAAGCGAGTAAGTACCGAATTCCAAGGTAATATAACAGCCACGATCACCCAGAACCTTATGCCAGGCATAATCGAGCAACCCCAACTTAGGCACCGAAGTCGATGTTCCTAGTGCCGGCTCGGTGACGCTGTCGCCAAACCACCGCTTCGCCAATTCTGCAGCCTTGGAACCTGGCGTATGATCCGAAATGACTTCACCATAACCATAGGGACCGAGTCCCGAATGGATGTCGACAACCGCGACTCGTCGCCGATTCGCCAAGTCGAATTCGCGCATCACGGTTTCAATCACTTGTCTCGACCAGGTGGAAGATGCGCCTCCATAAAACAAGCCTTGCGGATATTCGAATTGACCGCCGCTGATCGCTTCCTCGGTCTTGCGTTGACCGTAACGCTGCCGGTACTCGTTGATTGTTTGCAATACGTTCTTTTCGGTTGCGTCGGTCCAATGCTCCGGCAGTAAAACATCGGACAATTCCCGATACCCCTGATTGACCGGGCAATCGGAAAAATCGATGAAGTTGCGATTCAAATCGACATTATCTTCGTTAACGCGGCGCAAATGAGCAAAGCCGAACGGATTCAAGGCATGAATGAACAACACTGCGGTATCGCCTGCGGGCATCGGTGCATGCCTAAGCCAATTGATTTGCGCTGCAGAACCGCAAAAGCCCTCGACACCATGGGTCGCGCTGATGATAACCAACACCTTGTCGACTTGTTCGCCGCCGAACCAAAACACCTCGGTCGACAAGGGTTGATTGTCGTCAGCTAACAATGAATGTTGAAAACGCCTTAAATGGCCGGGCTGGGTGGAACAGGCGGACAGAAAATTTTCGCGTGCGTCGAAATAGTCTGTAGAAAAGCTTTTTAGGTCGTAATTGCTCGGCATAATGTACTCATCCGGTTTGCTAAAAAAATAGGGAACGCGTAGGGTACGCTGCGGTTAGGGTATCAGGTCTCCCAATCGGAACGAAGGAATCATTAGGGAAGTTATTTTATGCTTATTCCTAAACCGCCTTGAATTTTACGCTCTCAAGCATAAGCACTATGCTTACGCTCCAATCGGCGCACAAACTCCTCCATGATGATGCGGTACAAATCCTCACCTAAATAATCATCCTCGACACTGCTGTCGATACTCGGATTATCGTTGATTTCGATGATTACATTGCGGCCTTCGACTTGTTTCATATCGACACCGTAAAATCCGTTACCGATCAGTTTAACCGCTTTGGTCGCTGTTTTGATAACAGCCTTAGGCACGTCATGAACAGCCAGCGTTTCGAAACCACCACTTTTACCTTTCGCTTTCTCGCTACTATGATTGTAAATTTGCCAATGCCCCCTCGCCATGTAATATTTGCAGGCGTAAATCGGCCTGTTATTCAAAAATCCGATTCGCCAATCATAGTCGGTCAACACGTATTCCTGCACTAATAATATGGCCGACTCCCTAAATAACTCGCGACAGTGGTTTTCCAACTCGTCGCGGCCATGCGCCTTAACCACGCCGCGAGAAAACGAACCGTGAGGAATCTTGAGCACCAGCGGATAACCGAAGCGCTGTTCCAATTCGTCAAAATCCAGCGGCTTGTCGCGCATGATCAGCTGCGTTTTCGGGGTCGGAATACTATGCGCGCTTAATAAATCGGCCAAAAATACCTTATTGGCACATTTCAGAATCGAATCGGGATCGTCCAGCACGACCAAGCCTTCGCTTTCAGCCCGTTTGGCAAAACGGTAAGTATGATGATCGATCGCGGTGGTTTCGCGGATGAACAAGGCATCGTACTCCAAAAGCCGTGCGAAATCGTTTCTATCGATTAAATCGACATCCAAGCCCAGCTCATTACCGGCTTTGATGAAGTTCCTCAGGGCTTTCGCATCGCTCGGTGGAAATTCCTCATGCGGATTGTAGAGAATCGCCATGTCGAAACGAAAACGTTTGCGCAAGCGGGGCTTGCGCCAAATCTTTCGGCTGAAGGCATCGATCGCCGCGGCGAATTGATTTTGTTCGCTTTCGTCCAATTCGGCTAGATTTCCGGGCGTGATACCGACAATTTCCCAGCGCTCGCCTCGCTTAAACTCAACATTCAGAATCGGGCTTGGGTAAAGCTCAAACAAGCGCCTGGCCAATTTTTCAAGCGGGGAATAAGACACTTTGCCGAAAAATATTTTTATTCCGAAATATTCCGTGTCGGGTTGCCCGTAGCTCGCCAGATGCTTTCCCAGATATTTATCGAGATTGTTATCGTAAAGATGATAATAATGATGATTGGCTAAATCGTTGATGCTGCGAATCGACGGAATCACACGTTGCCCACGCGCTTCGGCCAACAAAGAACAATAATAGCCAGTACCGAGATAATCATATTCTCGGCATAAATTGATGACTTGTGTTTTACCGGCTTTTTTACTTTCCGGCAACGTCAGATAAACCTCGACTGCGACGAGATCACTACTAGGATAATAAGGCGCCCAGTCTTCCAGGCGATCGACAACGATATATAAAGAATGCATGGGCTCCGCCTGGGAAATAAAATAGAGGTCTAGAAATACTAATTCTGTCTTAATTACGAAAAGAGCTTTTCTCTGAACCGCGGATTCATTCAA
>SLIO01000416.1 GCA_007135635.1 Methylomicrobium sp.
ATGTTTTCCGATGGTAATAGGGCAAGTATTATTCGAAAAATCGATGATGATGATTATCAATTCGGAGTTCGAATAGACGATTTATTAAGCAACGGCGATTTGTCGGCGAATGTTAGGATAATGCCGGGCGATATTTTAATTATTCCGGAATCCTTTTTCTAAATAGGGATAATTGTTAATGTAAGTATTCAGTCCCCCTCTTTGAAAAAGAGGGGCTAGGGGAGATTTTTTAAATAAATCCCCCTCCTCCAATCCCCCTTTTTCAAAGGGGGAGGCCAACAATACGCCTGGATTGCGGTAATTTGCCAACGGGGTCTGAATACTTACTTGTTAATAGCTGTATTCCGTATAGACTTCGCGCGGAGTATGGGTAATGTGCAGATTTATTAAGAGGTAGTGTTTAGATATGCAAGAGCAATTTGCTGAGATACTTTATTATATAAAATCAACATTTCGATATAAGTGGTTTATTATTATTTCGGCCTGGCTCATTTGTCTTCCGGCTTGGTGGTACATTCTGAATCTGCCCGATAAATACTCGTCTACAGCTCGTGTGCAGGTTGATACCAGAACCATGTTGCGGCCATTGCTGAGCGGACTGGCAATACAGTCAGATGTTAGAGGCATGGTTGCGATTATGAAACAGCTGATGTTTACTCGATATCATTTAGAAAAGATTGCTAATCTCGCGGGTTTGGATACGGAGGCAAAAACAGAACCCGATAAATTAGCCTTAGTCAATAAATTGAAAGACAACATTAAAATAGATGGCGGAAGAGATGATATTTTTTCCATTAGCTATGAGGCAACGGATCCCCTTGAAGCCAAACATGTCGTTCAGGCCGTGCTCACGGTTTTTTCGGAACAAGCTCAAAAAACAGCTTTGGATGATGCCGATTCCACACAGCGTTTTATATTGGCTCAAATTCAAGAATACGAACAACGACTTCGAAACGCTGAAAAAGCGAGGGAAAATTTTAAACGCGCGAATGTTGGGATGCTTCCTGGACAAAGCGGCGATCAGGTTGGTCAAATACAAGAATTGAATAGAACCATTGAAGAGGCTAAATTAGCGTTAAAAGAACTGGATTCGCGAAAACAAGTTTTAAAAGAACAACTGGCGGAAGCTCAAGAAAGTGCGGAAGATGAATGGGGTTTGTCTCTCAATGCCAATAAAACAGAAGATCCGAGATTAATGACTCTGATTTCTCAGCGCGATGAATTATTGTTGAAATATACCCGCAAGCACCCCAGTGTAAAAGTTATTAACGATCAAATTAGATCCATTCAGAAACGAAAATCTCAAGAGAAAGATGTGCTCGAAACGGAGGGTTCGACAGCGGCCCATTCCAATCCGTTTGTTCAATCCATTAAGGCATCCCTGAACGAAATCGATGCTCAGATTGCTTCGATTAAATCGAGAATAGAATCCTATGAACAAAAAATCGTTAAGCTCGATGATCAATTCAATCAACGATTGAATGTTGAAACGGAGATGCAGAATCTTAATAGAGACTATAGTGCGATTAAAAAAAATTACGATACCTTGCTGCAAAGAAAGGAGCAGATGAACTTAACGGAAAAGGTTGATGCCGAGGGCACATCATTAAGATTTAAAGTGGCCGATCCACCGAATAAGCCATTGTCTCCATCCGGGCCTAAGAGAGCCATTCTTTATTCCGCTGCTTTAGGGGGCGGATTCGTACTAGGTATTGCGATCGCTTTTTTAGCGGTATTGATTAAGCCGACTTTTATCGCCTCCAATCAAATCAGAACTATGACGGGGATTCCTGTTTTAGGTAGCGTTTCTATTGTTAGAAATCGTCAGCAAACTAGAAAAATGAGGATGCAAATCGTTCAATATGCGATGGCTTGTGGACTCTTAGTGACTGCTTATGCCGGAATCATGGTTTTTAAAGTGTAGAAGATCGTAACACTTTCTTTTGCTCATCAATTTTTTGTGCATTGCGAATAAAGTGCCAAGTATATATATCAAGAACAATGAATCAATAGACTATAGTGTGCGATAAGCAAAGATGCCGGATAGCTTCTTGTTTTTGTTTTATAGGCTTGAAATTAATTAAATAATGCCTAGAAGAAAATCGATAGTTACCAACAAAATCAATGCTATAAGATATCTTTGTAAAAAAATTCTGAATAACCGTTAAAACAGAGTAATATTAATGGGAAAAGCATGATTAAATTGATCCTAGGGCATTTGACAGGCCATGGAATGATGAAATTTTGGAGTAATTAATGAGTATTGAGAAAGCTTTAGAAAAAGCTAGCTTAGCCGAGAGTCTCGGTCCTGCGAAAAGATCCAACTCCATTGTTGATAGTCAAACAGAATCGACGCACACCCATGATGAATTGGATGCTTTTTTCTTAACTGACGATAACAACAAGAATGCAAAAGCACAATCCTTAAACGCCGGTGAAAAAAACATTGAACGGTTTAATTGGGAGTTTCTCCACGAACATGGTTTTATCGACCCGTCCGTCGGTCACATGAAGATTGCAGAAGAGTTTAGAAGTATTAAGCGGCCTATTATGTCCAATGCACTAGGCGGTATTGAAAAAGGCATCGAGCGATCTAATCTTATTTTGGTTACCAGTAGCGTTCCGGGAGAAGGGAAAACCTTTACCACTATTAATTTAGCTATCAGCATTGCGGCCGAGCGCGATAAGCAAGTGCTGTTAATTGACGCTGATGTCGCTAAACCATCGGTTTCCAGGGTGCTAGGCATCAAAAGATCGCCCGGTCTCATTGAATATCTGGAAGGTAACAAGATTGATTTTTCGGATATTATTTTACAGACCGAAATAGCAGGCCTTCGTATCGTTCCGGCTGGAAAAGCGCATCAATTCTCGACCGAGTTACTCGCAAGTAACAAAATGATCAACCTTTCGAGAGAGTTGAGTGAGCGTTATGCCGATCGTATCGTGATTTTCGATTCGCCACCTTTGTTAGCAGCTACTCAAGCGGAAGTCTTGTCCAGCATGGTCGGTCAAGTCATTTTGGTAATCGAAGCTGAAAAAACGGCTCAAAATATAGTGATGGAAGCGGTTAAAAAATTGGAGTCCTGCGATGTGGTTCTTGCTTTGCTCAACAAAACGCAAAGGAGCATGGATATGAACTACTACGGATACGGGCAATATTGATTTTTTATGAAACACCTTACAGTAAGGCGGTTCATTTTAGCTTCGTTTAGCGGGTATTTGGGGTTAATAAGCTGTAATAGTGCTTGGGCCTTGAATCTTAATTTCAGGCCCAGCATTTTTCTACAAGAAGTTTATTCGGATAATATTAGACTCGCGCCGAAAGGCGAGGAAGAAAGCGCTTGGGTAACCGCAATTACGCCCGGTTTTTTTGTTAACGGTCAATCGGGCCGTTATAACTTAAACCTGAATTATCGGTTGCAAAGTATTTATAATGCCGGCGGCGATTCTAACATCGATTTGAATCACCAATTACAATTTAACAGCAACTACATCGTTTCGCCGGGGCGATTTTTCGTACAGTCCCGGAGTTCTATCAGCCAGCAAAATATCTCCAATACGCGGATCGTTAGTGATAACTTTACAGGCGATCGTGAGAATACGTCCACTATTTCAACTTTTGGCATCGCGCCTACATGGACGCCTAGGTTTGGAAGTTATGCTAACGGTTTGGCACGAGCCAGTTACGATAGGGTGAGCTCCAGCCAAGGTCCTTTGTCCGATACCGATAGTTTTTCGCAAAATGTCATGCTGAATAGCGGCAGATATTTTTCAAAAGTGGGTTGGGGTCTGAATTTTAATAATAGAATCAATCGAAACAGTAGTGGCGAAGAAATACGCTTTCAGGATTCCAATGCTTTACTGCGCTATATGCTGAATAGGAAATTCAGTCTACTTGCTCAAGGCGGGTATGCAAACAACGATTTTCGGTCGACCACCGGATTTAGCCGTAACGGGTTTTATTATAATTTCGGCGGACAATGGACGCCGAGTCAACGGTTCAGCGTTTCGGCGGGTTACGGCAATAACTCTTATGTGACCGTTTTTGTTTCGCCTTTTCAGCGATTGCAATGGACAACGACCTATCGTAATAATGATGTCGGTACCAATACCGGCAATGTTTGGCAAACCAATCTGCGTTACTTTACTCCCCAATCGGTAGTCAATTTGACTTATAACGAGGATACCACTACCGTCCAACAAGTTTTGTTAGAAGAACAAATCATTCCATTCGAAGATGATTTCGGTAATCCCATAAATGATGCTGACGGAAATCCCATTCTTTTTAATATTGCTTTACCGAATTTGATCGACGATGTATTTGTTAGAAGAAGAGGCCAACTCTCGTACTCCTACCGGACCGGCAAAAGCATACTCGGCGCCAATGTTTTCACCGAAAGAAGAACGTTTCAAGAGAGTCAAGTCAAAGACGAAGTTTACGGTATTAGCGGAACTTGGATGTGGAATTTTATGCCAAGAACCAATTCCTTTTTAAGTTCCGGTTACCAAGTGACCGACACCGATTTTTCAACGGATAATCGTTTCGATGTGGCTTTCCGAGTGCAAAGAAGCATCTTGAGGCAATTGAACGGCAATATTGAATACCGTTATATCAATCAAAGTTCAAATACCAATATCAATAGCTTCGACGAAAATCGCATTACGCTGAATTTAATGGCTTTTTTCTAATTTTAACGATACATGCAGGATTTTCTTTACGGCATTTAGGCTTTTCAATGAACAAAAATAAAATAACGAATGCGATGACCGTCGATGTAGAGGATTATTTTCAAGTGTCCGCGTTTGAGAAAACGATTGCCAA
>SLIO01000105.1 GCA_007135635.1 Methylomicrobium sp.
ACAGCTTTTTTGTATATGTAAAATCAATGACTTGCCAAGATATAAAAATACAAAAAATTACGTCAAACAGCGGCTGTTTCATCGTAACGCCATGCGACCGAAGGGCGCTTACTTTGCTCAGGACGAACGGATTTACTTTTACAAGGCTCTCTAGAGCGCAGCCGAAGGGACTTTGATTGAAGTGGTTGGATTTGTGTGTACTCACTATATTTCATATAGCGTCAAAAATGATTGTCCATGACCGATAAAACTCCTCGCCTCGTCGTTTTCTGTTCTTTGTTTCCCAGTTCCGCGCAACCGAATTCCGGTGTATTCATTCGTGAACGCATGTTTCGGGTCTGTCAGCAATTGCCGATTGTTGTGGTTTCGCCGGTTGCCTGGTTTCCGATGCAAGGCCTGATCCGTTTGGTGAAGCCCGGTTTTCGACCTCAGCCGCCGAAATTTGAATTACAACAGGGTGTTGAGGTTTATTATCCTCGTTTTTTGTCGATTCCGGGTTTCTTAAAACAGTGGGACGGTTTTATGATGGCTTTGGGTGCATTGTCGACCCTGTCCCGATTGAAGCGGAAACACCGATTTAATTTGATCGACGCGCATTTCGCCTATCCGGACGGTTATGCCGCGACCTGGCTCGGTAAATGGTTCAAGGTGCCGGTGACTATTACGTTAAGAGGGACCGAAGTCAGTTTGTCGAAGTTTCCTGCACGCAAACTTCGGATTGTTTCGGCCTTGCAGCGGGCCACGAAAATATTTTCGGTGGCCGATTCGCTCAAGCGTCACGTCGCTGCGTTGGGCATCGATTCGAACAAAATACAAGTCGTCGGTAACGGTGTCGATGCCGATAAGTTTCATCCGGTCGATCGCGCCGAAGCCAGGCGGGATTTGGATTTGCCTGAAGGTGCGCCAGTATTGATATCGGTGGGCGGTTTGGTTGATCGCAAAGGTTATCATCGAGTTATCGAGATATTACCGTTATTGCTCAAAGAATTTCCCGACTTGATGTATTTGATCGTCGGAGGGGCTTGCGCCGAGGGTAATAATCGAAAGCAATTGGAGCAACAAGTCGCCGATTTGAGTTTGCAAAACCATGTCCGTTTTTTAGGGCCGTTGCCTTCCGAGCAATTGAAATCGCCGTTATCGGCATCGGATTTATTTGTATTGTCGACGGCCAATGAAGGGTGGGCCAATGTTTTTTTGGAGGCGATGGCTTGCGGTTTGCCGGTGATAACCACCGATGTCGGCGGCAATAGCGAAGTCGTCAATGATGCGTCATTAGGGACGATTGTGCCATTCGGCGATGCTTCGGCATTACAGCTTGCTTTATCGGATGCATTGAATAAACAGTGGGACAAACAGGCGATCAGGCATTATGCCGAGCAGAACGCGTGGCATCACCGTGTCGATACTTTGGTTGCCGAATTTAAGCAGATTATAGAAAAAACAGAAATCGATTAAAGGGTGAAAAATGGGATTTATTGCTGGCTGGTATGGTACCGGTATCGATCGAAATCAAGCGTCTGAGCTTGCCGAATCGCTGAAAAGTTGCGCGCCCGAGTCGATTAAAAAAACGATCGGCATACGCATAGCCGAATCGTTTGCTTTAGTCTCCGATGAAAAACGGTCGCTTGAGCAGGGGCATTGCCGGCTTGCGCTTACCGGTCACGGTTTCGGGCCGCTAGAAGCGATTGTCGAAAACTATAAAGCTAAGGGTGCCGATTTTATCAAGGACATGCAAGGCGCCTTTACCTTGATGTTGTTCGATGATTCCGAGAAACGTTTGTTGTTGGCGACAGACCGTCTAGGGCAAAACAATCTCTATTATGCGCAAACGCCGAACGGCATCGTGTTCGGTTCGACGGCCGATAGTGTTATCACGCACCCTGAAGTCAGTTCGGAGATTTCCAGGCAGTCTATTTACGATTATGTTTATTTTCATCATTGCCCGAGCCCGTATACGATTTATCGGCAGGTTAAGAAATTGGAGGGCGGGCAATTATTGACCTATCAAGATGGAAAAATCGCTCTGCAGTATTATTGGATGCCGGTTTTTTCCGAACAGGGCGATTATTCTCTGGAGCAATCCGGGTATGCGTTACGGAATGAAATCGTCGAAGGCGTCCGGCAGTCGGTTGCCGATTCGGATGTGACCGGCGCGTTTTTGAGCGGCGGCCTGGACAGTTCGAGCGTTGCCGGCGCTTTATCGACGGTATTTCCGGGACAGGCGAAAACCTTCACGATGGGGTTTCCGGTTGAGGGTTACGATGAAATCGAATACGCGCGCATTGCAGTCGATCGTTTCAAGACCCAGCCGCATGAATACTATGTGACGCCGGACGATACCGTTGCCGCTGTGCCGAAGATTGCCGCGTTTTATGACGAACCTTTCGGTAATTCTTCGGCGCTGGCGGCTTATTATTGCGCCAAATTGGCTAAGGACAACGGCATTAAGGTAATGCTGGCCGGAGACGGCGGCGATGAGCTGTTCGCGGGCAATGAGCGCTATGCGAAACAATTGTTGTTCGATCGCTATTATCGAATTCCGGGCTTTGCCAGGACGCTACTAAGAGCGGGTTTGTACAACGCGCCCGATGTGCTATTAAAAAATAAAATCCTATTCAAAGCCAAGCGTTATGTCGAGCAAGCCGAGGTTCCGTTGCCGGAACGTTTGCAAGACTATAACTTTATGAACCGGCATCCGGCTCATGATATTTTTACCGGGGATTTTTTGGAAGGGATTGATATCGAGCGGCCGATTCAGAGCTTACGGGATTGTTATCACCGGCCTGAAAATGCATCGGCTTTAAACCGTATGCTTTTTATGGATTGGAAAACGACCCTGCATGATAACGATCTGGTGAAAGTCAACCGAATGTGTGAGATGGTCGGTGTCGAGGTGCGTTATCCATTGTTGACCAATGCGATTGTCGATTTGTCTTGCCGGGTGCCGTCTTCGGAAAAGCTGAAAGGTCAGCAATTGCGTTGGTTTTATAAGCAAGCGATGCGCGATTTTTTGCCTGAGGCCATTATTAATAAGTCCAAGCATGGTTTTGGATTGCCGTTCGGGATTTGGTTGCAAGATCATCAGCCGTTGAAGGAACTCGCTTACGATAGTATCGGCGCCTTGAAAAAGCGCGATTATTTTCGCGCTGATTTTCTCGATCATGCCGTCAAGATGCATCAAAGCATCCATGCCGCCTATTACGGCGAATTGATTTGGATCTTGATGATGCTGGAGCTCTGGTTTCAGGCTAATAATCATCATTAAGCCGTAACGACACGGTTTCTGCCGGTTTGTTTGGCTTGGTACATCGCCTGATCGGCGCGGTTAATGAACGCATCGAGTGTGTCGTCGCCGATTAATGAACTGGCGCCGAGGCTTGCGGTCAGCCGTATCGTTTCCATACCGTATGCGAAAACGTGATTTTCAATGTTTTCACGAATTCTTTCCGCCAACAATTCGGCGCCTTTTAGATCGGTCTCACTAAGAAGAACAACGAATTCCTCGCCGCCATAACGAAACACGATGTCGCTGCTCCTAATACTCTCATTGATCCATTTGGCGATCGATGTTAACGCAAGGTCGCCGCATTGGTGACCGTAGTCATCGTTGATCCTTTTGAAATGATCGATATCGATAAATACTACCGATAAATGGTTACCGTTTCTATGCGCAAGGCGCATTTCGCGACGAACGGTGTCGTTGAAAGCAGAACGATTTCGTGTTTGAGTCAGAGGATCGGTAAATGCCAGATTCATGGCTTGCCGAAATAAGGCCGCGTTTCTGAGCGGATAAATCAAGCAACAAAGCAGCGTTTCAATCATTGTTAATTCTTGTTCGGAAAACTTCTGACGGCGCATTAATTTGAGCTCGCCGAGTTTTTGTTCTTCGACTTTCATCGCATAAGAGCATGAGCTCCGAGTGACTATGCCGTTTTTGATTTCAAGACCGAACTCATCGTTGGTGTAAATAAAGCCGCTATGTGGAATCAGGTTTTGAATTTTATTACTGAAGATATGGATTAATTCATCGAACTCCAGTGTGGTTTGCAAGGCGCTGCTAATGTCATAATGAGTCAAATTATCCGTTTTGACGGCTTCGAAAGTGTTATTGCTGACAACGGCAAGATTGGCGGCTTTCTTTTGCATGGCGAAATCCTCGATAACGATTTGTTTTTAGGATTAAAGCTATGATCATGCCAAAACATAAAAAACATTTAATATCAATAGAATGAGTTTATTTCGTCAATAACGTGACGGGGTCGATGGCAAAATCTTGCCGCTGCTACGTCGGCTGGTTATGCTGTTACCCAAGCTCCAGCTTGAGTAACTTGTTCAGGAAGCTCTAGCTTCCCGACGATCAAGGAAGATAGAAAGAGCGAGTCGGGGGTTGATTGCGGTTGTTTCGGTCTCTGGAAGCTCTTGCCCTGAGCTTGTCGAAGGGGAGCTTCCGGGATAAATTTCACCAGCTGGAGCTAGGGAAAGAGCGGAACCCCGGGCGGGGAGGGTATTCAATCCGCCCCAAACTTAACCACGGTCGAAAAGCTTCCGCTCCTGCTCACGCCCATTACCTGCGTCGATGTAGGTAACGTTTAGGATGGGGTTGCAACCCCGTCCTATTATAGGATTCGGGCAATCCATTTCGGGTTTCTTTATGATAATGGCCTGAATGCTAGGGATGGGTTAAGATTCGGAAATTGGCTCTATGTGAAATTGAATGGGTTGATAGTTGTCCGTCATTATTCCGTTCGTCCTGAGCCCTTCGGCTTTGCTCAGGAGAGCCCTGTCGAAGGGCGAATGGAATAATGACTCACA
>SLIO01000316.1 GCA_007135635.1 Methylomicrobium sp.
CTGTATAAAAGTGCGGCTGGGGGTGTTTGTCAGACCCTTCCAGGCGATCGCCGATCAGGCTGTCGCCGGGGGTTTTAGGAAGATCGAATTCGGCGGCGTGTATGCTGCTACTCGATGCTAAGATTAGCGCAATAAGCGCAAGTTTTGTTTTCTGAATAATCATGTTTTATGCTCTCCGCCAAACAATTCTATAAGACGCGGTAAGAAGGTCGAGAGTTCCAGCGACATGATCGAAAAATCGGCATCGAATTGCTCAGCCTCGTCTTGGGTTTCGATATCGGCCGCCTGGTCTTGAACCAAATCTAAAAACTTCAAGCGTTTTATACTCAAGTTTTCGTCCACGATGCAAGCAATTCTATCTGCCAAATTGATGGCCAGTTTAATGACTTGCTTTCCGGTATCGAGATGGTTTTTGATTTCGGGCAAGCTTAAATCGTGGCGTTTGCAGCGAACAATGCCGCCTTCATCGCCCGGCGAGCGCAATTCGCATTCGTCTTCGATCATAATGTCGCCCGGGGTGTCTTGCGTCATCAGCCAGCGCGTCATGACCGCAACAGGTTTCTCCTGAGTCATCGGCGGTACGACCGGTAGCGAGCCCAGGCATTTTCGTAGGTTGCTGATTAAATCCTCGGCTTTTTTAGCCGATGGAGAGTCGACGATTAGCCAACCGTTTTTGGGATCGATATAAGCATAAGTTTTGCGTGAAAACGTAAAGGCGCGTGGTAGTAGTTCGAAACATATTTCATCCTTGATCGCAGTGCGTTCTTTTTTACTCAGTTTACGGTTTTCACGGTCCTCGGCTTCTTGAATTTTTTCCTGGACCATTTCATTGATCACGGCGGCGGGCAATACTTTCTCTTCCACTTTTGCGCACACCATCATGAAGCCGTTTGTGCTATGGACCCGTTGCTCAGAGTTTCTGCCAAGCGGCGCAGTCCAGCCAAAGCTCATTTCTTGTTGGGGCGCGCAAGGGCGAAATGGCATTTGTTCGAGTTTTTCTTCGAATTCGGCAGGTGTTAACGTAAAGTCTTCAGTAAGTCGGTAAACGGATAGATTTTTAAACCACATGGGTGTCGGGATCTCGTATAAAATTGGCTATTATCGCAGATTAACCGGAATCCCGAAAACGACGGTTTGATTTTTCACGACTAATAAGGTTTGAATGGTAGTTGACGGTTTTCCACCGATAGCCGGTGAAACGGCGGAAGTTTTGATTTTAGGGTCCATGCCCAGTATCGCCTCGTTGTCGAAAGGTGAATATTATGGGCATCCTCGGAATGCGTTTTGGCTTATCATGAGGCAATTATACGGTGCCGGGCCGGAATTGGATTATGTAAAGCGCAGCCGTATTATAATCGAACGCCGTATTGCGGTGTGGGATGTCTTGAAAACCTGCTTTCGGCCCGGTAGCGCCGATGCAAATATCGATGTTAATTCGATAGAAATAAACGATTTTAACCGTTTTTTCGATCAATATCGGGAAATTAAAAAGGTATTGTTTAACGGCGGTGCAGCGGAAAAATTATATCGCAAACAAGTGTTGCCGATATTGAATAACTGCTTCAATTATCTTGAATATCAACGCGTGCCTTCAACCAGTCCGGCCTATGCGGCGATGTCGTTGGAGCGAAAAACCATGATTTGGAGGACGGCGCTTGGAATTGTAGTTAACGGTCGTCAATGAATAGTGAATAGTGAATAGTGAACGGTGGGCAGTATCGATAAAAGATATCTGCTTGCGGCTGACGGTTAACCTTGGCAGAGTGAGGTTTGCAAGCCTGTTCTAAACGTGGCCAATTCAGTCCGAAATGTTTAGAGTATAACGAAACCTTGGAGTCGGGTTAAATAACCCGTCCCGCCGAGGTCGGCATCAATAACAGAGATCTGCTTACTGCTGACTGTTAACTGCTATCAAAAAATAAAAAGAGGTCAATATGGGAAACCTGTCAACGACAGAAAGCTTGATAATGGGCGCATTAGTGCTGTTGGTGCTATTTTGGATGGGGCCTGGGATCAAAGCATCACTCGAGCACAGTAAAAATGCCGAAACGGATTGGAAAGCGGTGCTGTTGCCGTTGGGATTCGTTGTACTATTTGTATTGTTTTTAATAGCCATGGTTTGAAATGATTGAAGAATATCAGGAATACGAAGAATTCGACGATGAGGTTGAATACTATGCGGTTAGGCCTAACAAAACACAGATAAAACGCGATATTGCCGTTTTATTCGAACTGGGAGAGGAATTGGTCGCGTTATCGGCGGCACAATTGAGTAACTTGGATTTGCCGGTGGATTTATACAAGGCGGTTATCGGCGCAGCTGGAATGCCGCCGAAAGGTGCCAGAAAAAGGCAGATGAAGTTTATTTGTGGTTTGCTCAGAAAGTTGGATGTCGAACCGATTACCGAAAAATTGGCGAGGATAAAAAACCAGAGCGCACATGCGACCAGGGAACATCACAAAATAGAGCGTTGGCGCGATCGATTGATTTCCGAGGGTCAAGACGCCTTGACCGAATTGATCGATGATTATCCGCAAACAGACCGGCAATTGTTAAGACAATTGATGCGTAGTGCTCAGAAAGAAGCTGCAGAAGCGAGACCTCCAAAATCCTCGCGGGAGCTGTACCGTTATTTGAAAGAGTTGTTCGAAACCGATTCTGAGTGAATGGTCTAATGAATCGTACGGTGCGCATCACGCACCATTTTACTCGAATGCTTTCAGCCGAGTAGGTTGGGTCATGCGAAGCCGTAACCCGACATATCGGTGAGTAAAAAGTCGAGTTACGCTAGCGCTAACCCGACCTACGCTACTCAAGCGTTATGTTCTTGATGGTGGTGTTTTACATTACTGAAATTGTTCGAACAAATCGATTTGTCGGTTGCTATTGAGGGAAGTGAGTGATGACAAAGCGACACCCAGCAGGCGGACCTTACGCCGGTCGGTTGGTGTCGTTTTCAATAAATCGTTCAACAGTGGTAGGGCATTTATGTTTTCGGTGATTGCTTTCGAAAGCGTTCGGCTGCGCGTAATTTGCACAAAATTGCTATATTTTATTTTTATCGTCAGGGTATAAGCCGCCATTTTTTTATCTTTCGCCTTGCCGAGCGCTTTGTTCAGCAGATTCTGCAACTGTATCAATAGGATTTCCCGGTTATCGAGATCTTCTTGAAAGGTGATTTCGACGCCGATCGATTTGCTGACTCTTTCGGGATTGACCGGGCGGTTATCGATGCCCCGGCAAATATGGTAATAATGTAAACCGGCTTTACCGAAATGCTCTTGCAAAGCAGCGAGGGATATTGTTTTTAAATCAGCCCCGGAAAAAATACCCAGTTCATGCATTTTCTTTTCGGTGGCCTTACCGATGCCGTGAAATTTTCCGATAGGCAGTGTTTCGATAAATTGAGGGCCGTTGTCGGGAGTGATTAAATACAAGCCATCCGGTTTATCGAGATCGGAGGCTATTTTTGCCAGAAATTTGTTATAGGAAATGCCGGCTGAAGCGGTAAGTCCGGTCTGTTGCTTGATTTTTGCCTTGATATCTTTCGCAATCAGCGTCGCAGAGCCTTTGCAGCGATAGCATTGGCTAACGTCGAGATAGGCTTCGTCGAGCGATAAGGGTTCGAATAACTCGGTATAGTCAGCGAAGATTATGCGGATGATGCTTGACGCTTCACGGTACGCTTCGAAACGTGGTTTGACGAAGATTGCATGAGGACAGAGGCGATGTGCCGTAGTCGATGGCATCGCCGAATGGATGCCGTATTGCCGGGCTTCGTAGCTGCAGGTTGAAACCACGCCTCTCGAGCCAGGAAGACCGCCGACAATCAAAGGTTTATTGAGATATTGCGGAAAATCGCGTTGTTCGACCGCGGCAAAAAATGCATCCATATCGATGTGGATGATTTTACGAGCGGCTTCCATGGTCGTTGACGCGAATCAGTCCTGACGTTCTCGGTGAGACGGCAAGTCCAATGTTTCGGTCTCGTTCCAGTCGGCGAAAGGGAAGGGCATTCGCTCGGTATTGAAGGTTAAATACAGCACGATATGATATAGATAAGCCGCAAGTTTTTTTCCTAGATCGAGAATATTCTTATTGGCCGAACCGGTCAGTAAGGTGGATGCGACTTGCAACAATATCACCGCCCACAGTAACACCCGAACCAACCCGGCGATTACTGCGAAAATCAGCATGAAGGCGATCCGTTTCCAGGTATTCGGTTTTTTGAGGTTTTCGTTGAGTTGTTCCTTCATGGCCTTATCCACGATTTAAGATATCGCGTAGATCCAGTGCTGCCGCATTGGCCCGGGCGATATAGTTCGCCATCGTTAGTGAATAGTTCGCAAAAAGACCATAGCCGCTGCCGTTCAATATCATCGGGCTCAGGATGGGTTGCAATGAGCTTTCAAGCGCTCTTATCATGATATCGACGGTATTCATTGCGCGTTTGCTGATCAATATGCTTCTAAAGTCATGTTCGATAGCCTTGAGAATATGCAATAGGGCCCAAGCCGAACCACGCGCTTCCCAAAACATGTCGTCGACCAGCAGCCAAGGCGTTTGTTCCAAAGGCTCGGTACTCAGATGCTCTTGTTTTAATTTGTCGGCTTCCGGCGTCAGCGTTTGTTGTAGGGTCATTTCCCGAATATAAGTTTTTTCGGTGCTAGCGGCCAGACGAACCGATAAATTGCCCAAACGCTTGATGACGATTTCGGTATATTGCCAAAGATTATCGGCTCGTGCATAGAATCGTGCGGCTTTTTTCCCGGTTGGTTTTTGTAGGCGCGTCATATAGTTATGGAGA
>SLIO01000173.1 GCA_007135635.1 Methylomicrobium sp.
AAGCGAGTAATCGTACCCTCTTCCACGCTCAGTGTATTGGAAAGCAATCATTGACTCTTTCCTAAAGGGTTTATTTAGTAGGAAAGAGAACCGTTTCAACTGCTAACGCGAACATAGCCTTTTTTATTGCCTACTTTTCTATCCTGCTCCCTTTATACTCAAAAATTAGTTAGCTTTATGAAGGTATGGGATGTGGCTAGCGAGGATGTCGGCAG
This sequence comes from Methylomicrobium sp., assembly GCA_007135635.1. Lineage (GTDB taxonomy): Bacteria > Pseudomonadota > Gammaproteobacteria > Methylococcales > Methylomonadaceae > Methylotuvimicrobium. The sequence continues at coordinate 216 of SLIO01000173.1, forward strand.
CAGGGCAGATTTTGCTCCATGCAAAATCTGCATTCACGCCATCCCTGGCCTGGCGTTCGATTGCTGCCGTCAAGCCCCCATGGATGGGTTCACGGCGGTCCTCGATAGGCGCACCCCATGCCTTTTATTCTTAGACGGTTTTTTAATCAAAAGGGAGTAGAAAAGCGCTTAACCGTAGCGTTCACGAAGTATATGTATACACTTTTTCGGTAAGTGTATTATCCTGTACCTTATGATGACCGTTGCGTTTGTTGCATGGGTTGAATGGGTTGCGAATTAAGGAGTCACAGATGAAAGGTAATAGTCAAGTTATCGAGCAGTTGAACGAGTTATTGGCTGGCGAATTAACGGCAATCGATCAGTATTTTATTCATTCGCGCATGTATGAAAATTGGGGATTCAGTAAGCTATACGAACGCATTGCTCATGAAGTGCAAGATGAGACGGCTCATGCCGATGCATTAATCAAACGCATTTTATTTTTGGAAGGTACGCCGGATTTATCGAAGCGTGAGCCGCTAAAGGTCGGGGCAAACGTCACGGATATGCTAAAAAACGATCTTGAGTTGGAATTAAAAGTTATTGCCTCATTGCGGTCTGTCATTGTCTTTTGCGAGTCGGTGCGCGATTATCAGACGCGAGAAATTTTGCAAGGCATGCTCACGGATACCGAGGACGACCATACGTATTGGCTAGAACAGCAATTGGGGTTAATTGATAGAATCGGATTGCAAAACTATCTGCAATCGCAACAATAATATTGATTTCTCACTGCGAAATTGGCCTGTTAAGGCTGAATTAACAATGCTGTTATTCAATAGAGTTTATATAATTTAAACAAGTTTAAGGAGGGTGTATGAAAAATCCAAGACAATATTTCATCGTTGTTTTCACGGTTTTTATGATGTTTTCTGCGCAGAACGCGAATGCGTATTCCGCGGCCGATAAGTCGTTGCGTGGATTGGCCGGGATGACGACCGGAGTGCTCGAAATTCCAGGAAATATGGTCAAGGAAAGCCAGGCCCAGGGCCCTGCAATCGGAATACCGATGGGATTCGCTATGGGTTTGGGTATGATGGTGACGCGCACGATGGTGGGCGTTTATGAGTTTCTTTCTGCGCCGTTTCCATTGCCGGCAGGCTTTCGTCCGATTTTGAAGCCGGAATACCCTTGGGATTATTTTAAATAGTTTGTCTTGTAGTCTCGCAACGAAGAAACTGCTTTATCCGCTTAGCTGTTTCTTCATTGCGGCAAATTAACCTTTTGCTTGAACAGCGACAACCTTCATGTCGCGTCGATTCCGATCCATTGTTCGACCGAGGGCGCCTGATAGTTAGCGAAAATATTCAGTAATCGTTGAGGTTGTTGTTCGATCAACAGCATTGACCGGTCGACCGGCTTGACGAATTGTTCGTCAACGGCATGATCCAAAAACGCAACCAAGCCGTCGTAGTAGCCATCGATATTGAGCAGCCCGCAAGGTTTACGATGTAAACCGAGTTGCGCCCAAGTTAGTATCTCAAATAATTCCTCCAGCGTACCTAGCCCGCCGGGAAGAGCGATAAACCCGTCGGCTAGATCGGCCATTAATGACTTCCGTTCATGCATTGATCCGACAATTTTTAACTCGGTTAGTCCGTAGTGAGCGACTTCCTTAGTTACTAGGTCTTCGGGAATCACCCCAATGACTTCCCCGTTTTTCGCCAACACGGCATCGGCGAGCTGGCCCATGATGCCGACGTGGGCGCCGCCATAGACCAAACCGATGCCCCGGAGGATAAGTTCATTCGCCAGCAGATGCGCGGCTTGAGTATATTCGGGCCGTTTCCCGGATCTTGAACCGCAGTAGACACAAATTCTTTTCATTAAATAAGCCTTCTATAATTCGCCTAAATCTTGACTCGCATCGATTAGGAACGGGCGCGTTAATTAAACAAAACCATGGCTTTACGCAAAGTCGACCAAACACCCCAAGCCAAAGGAATAGCGACATAGAGCCAGAAAACTAGCAACAGAATCCATTGACCGGATTTAAAAGGTTTGCTGTTTTTCATCGGAGGCTCACGAAGCGGTTGTTGTTAATGTTGAAGTGCTCGTATTCTGAGATTCATCGTGCGGATAAGCGCCGTCCAGTTCGTCAAATTCATCGTGCTGCATATAATGCTTTTCATGTACCGGTCTGATCAATAAATTACAGAAAAAGCCCAATAGTAAAATTCCCGCCATGATATACATCGTAACGTTGTAGGCGTCGGTTTTTGCTACGCCCTGGGCGATTTGAAATTCGCGGATATAGTTGACCAAAACCGGACCCAACACGCCGGCTGTCGACCATGCAGTCAGAAGCCGGCCGTGAATACCGCCAACATAACGCGTGCCGAAAATATCGGCCAAATAAGCCGGAATCGACGAAAAGCCGCCGCCATACATGCTCAAAATAATCGCGTAAAGCACGATGAACAAGCTAATGTTGCCGGCCATACCTACCGAAGGAACAGAAGCATAAAGCCCGGCGCCGACCGTAAAAAATACAAAATAAGTGCTTTTGCGACCGATATAATCGGACACGGTAGACCAGAAAAAACGCCCGCCCATGTTGAATAGGCTTAGCAAACCGACGAATCCGGCTGCGGCCGCAGGTGCAACCAGTCCTTTGAACATTTCCTGAATCATGACCGAAGCTTGTCCCAGCACGCCGATGCCTGCCGTGACATTCAAACACAAAACCAGCCATAACAAATAGAATTGCGGGGTTTTTAAGGCTTGGTCGATGTGGACATGGCGATGCGTGATCATCTTATTACGCAGCACAGGCGGTTTCCAGCCTTCGGGTCGCCAATCTTCGGGCGGCTTGCGTATCGTCAAGGCGCCGATCGTCATCGATAAGAAATATAAACCGCCCATAACCGAAAATGTTTCGATTACACCGACCGAATCGGTCGATTGGAAACGATCCATCAGCAATACCGATAACGGCGCGCCGATCATCGCCCCTCCACCGAAACCCATGATTGCCAGACCGGTCGCCATGCCGCGCCGGTCGGGAAACCATTTGATCAAGGTTGAAACCGGCGAGACATAGCCTAAACCGAGACCGATGCCGCCGATGACGCCATAGCCTAAATACAGCAGCCAGATTTGATGCAGAAAAACGCCTAGTGCCGAAATCAAAAATCCGCCTCCGAAGCAGCACGCGGCAACAAACATCGTCAAGCGGGGCCCGACTTTTTCGAGCCACTTACCGCCGAATGCGGCGGAAATACCTAGAAACACGATAGCCAGGCTGAAAATCCAACCTAGTTCGGTCAATTTCCAGTCGTCAGGAGCGGAAGCCGAAAGCCCGATGACTCGTGTCAACGGTTCGTTAAATACACTGAACGCATAAGCCTGGCCGATGCACAAATGCACCGACAAAGCGGCGGGCGGCACCAGCCAGCGGTTGTAGCCGGGAGAGGCGGTTATACGTTGTTTAGAAAAAAATCCGGGCATGGAAAACCTTTTTCATTTAAGTCAGTCGGTCACACATTTTAGCCGGAACTGCCGGATGTTAAGGATTTAGTCATAGATAAATTTCTATTTTATTAATTCTGTATGCGGTAAAAGTTGAAAACACCTACCACTTCCGGAAGTACTTATTAACCGACAGCTTTACGCATTGTGACAAATTCTTCGGCTGCAGTCGGATGAATACCGATCGTCGAGTCGAAGACGCTTTTGGTCGCGCCGGCCCGAATGGCAACTGCCATGCCTTGTATGATTTCTCCGGCTTCCGGCCCGACCATGTGGATGCCTAGGACCCGGTCGGTGCTTTTTCTGACGATCATTTTCATCATCGTTTTTTCATCGAAACCGGACAGCGTGTGTTTCATCGGCGTAAAAACCGATTTATAGATCTCGATATCGGAATATCGCTCCTTGGCTTCGGATTCGGTCAACCCGACCGTGCCGATATTCGGCTGGCTGAATACCGCCGTTGGGATATTGTCGTAATCGACCGAAGTGGGTTTATCGGTATAGAGAGTGTTGACCAGAGCCATTGCTTCGGCGGTTGCGACCGGCGTCAGGTTAAGTCCGCCGGTGACATCGCCCAGCGCGTATATCGACGGAATGTTGCTTTGATAATGGTGGTCGACGACGATTTCGCCGTTCTTGGTTAACGCAACGCCGAGTTCGGACAGTCCTAATCCCGCAGTATTCGGTTTTCGCCCGGTCGCGTATAAAATCAGATCGGCTTCAATGATTTGGTTCCGGTCGGTATGGGCTTCACAGCCGTTTTCGGTCCGGGTGACCGATTTAATGTTGGTGTTGAGCAGAATGTCGATGCCTTTTTTTCGCATTTCCTGATCGGCGAATGCTCTAACATCGTGATCGAATCCCCGCAGTATTTGTTCGCCCCGATAGCATAATTTCGTGTTAACGCCCATTCCGTGCATGATGCCGGCGAATTCGACGGCAATATAGCCGCCGCCGACGATCAATAGTCGTTCGGGGAGAGTATCCAAGGCAAACATGTCATCGGAATTTACGACATGTTCGTTGCCCGGAAAATCGGGAATAAA
>SLIO01000293.1 GCA_007135635.1 Methylomicrobium sp.
CAGTTAATAAGTAGGCCCGAAATAGCGATTCCCACGATGCCTCGGCAGCCAAGGTATGGGGTCCCACTGAGAACAGAAATTCTCCCGAAGAGACGCAGAGGCGCGGGGAAAGCGAAGTAATTACAGCCTGAAGTGCTTTGAGGTTCAAGGACGATTGGAGCATCCCTCCCCTACCAAAGTTACTATGCAGTGTGGGAACTATTTAAACCTTTCTTTCCCCGCGCCTCTGCGCCTCTGCGCGAAATTGGCTCGTTCCTTAGCCGATGCGGCCTCGATACCGTTGATGGTTGTTTGACGTTCGCGACTTCGACATCGCAACCTAGGGATCACTCCCACAGTGGAGCATCCAACCAATTGTTTGTGTGGGCGACGCCTTCATCGCGATAAACGCAAAGCCGGGGAACGATGAAAAATCTCATTCTATAATATTTTTCTTTTTTGCGCCTCTGCGCGAAATATACTTTGCGCGGTCATGTTTGCGGTTTTTATGGCAATGCTATTTTGTTCGGCAGCAAGGCGCGAAAACAGGCGTTAAGCTAAGCTATGTAACTGTTTTCACAAAGATTCCGATCCTGCTCACGCCCCTGACCTACATCCATGTAGGTAACGCAGCTACCGGACAAAAGAGCGCGTCAGCTTTCCAGCAAATGTGGCTGCGGGAAGTATAAACATTCCATTAGCCGTAACGCCCGGTGATGTAATCCTCGGTTTGTTTTTTCGACGGGTTCGTGAACAAATGACTGGTATTGTCGAATTCGATCAATTTGCCCATATACATGAACGCCGTGTAATCAGACACGCGTGCCGCTTGTTGCATATTATGCGTGACAATCACGATCGTGTATTTCTCTTTCAATTCGTTGATCAGCTCTTCGATTTTCAAAGTCGAAATAGGATCCAGTGCCGATGCCGGCTCGTCCAGTAACAAAACCTCGGGTTCGATAGCAATCGCCCGGGCAATCACGAGCCTTTGCTGTTGACCGCCCGACATGCTTAACGCATTGTCATGCAGTCTATTCTTAACCTCGTCCCAAAGTGCCGCGCCGCGCAAAGCATCTTCGACGGTCTCGTCGAGTGTTCTGCGGTCGTTGATTCCTTGTATCCGCAAGCCGTAAGCGACATTCTCATAAATCGACTTCGGAAATGGATTGGGCTTTTGAAACACCATACCGACCCGTCTGCGCAAGGCCGCGACATTGACTGACTTAGCGTAGATATTTTCATCATCGAGCAAGATACTTCCTTCGATCCTGACATTATCGACCAAATCGTTCATGCGATTGATGCAACGCAGCAATGTCGATTTTCCGCAGCCGCTCGGCCCAATATAAGCAGTTACCTTTTTCTTCGGAATAGGCATATCGATACCGAATAAGGCTTGCTGATCGCCGTAGAATAAATTCAGATTTTGTATTTTGATACACACTTCTTCTTGAGTGATGCCTTGTGACTGCTTTTCTTGAGTCAACGCATCCAAATCGACCATGTGCTGCCGTAAGGGTAGATTTGACATCCTGTTTAACCCTCCAAAGCTCGGTATTTTTCGCGCAGATGATTTCTGATCGCGACCGCCGATAAATTCAATCCAACGATCACGACGACCAACAATAAGGACGTAGCATAGACCAAGGGCCTCGCCGCTTCGACATTCGGACTTTGAAAACCGACGTCGTAAATATGAAAACCCAAATGCATAAATTTTCTATCCAGATGCAAAAATGGAAAATTGCCGTCCAGCGGCAAAGATGGCGCCAACTTGACGACGCCAACCAACATCAGCGGCGCAACTTCGCCGGCAGCCCTCGCAACGGCCAGAATCAAACCAGTCATCATCGCCGGGCTCGCCATTGGCAACACGGTGCGCCAAAGCGTTTCGGCCTTCGTCGCGCCCAAGGCCAGACTGCCTTCGCGGATCGATTTCGGAATCCGCGACAAGCCTTCCTCGGTCGACACAATTACGACCGGTAGCGTCAACAAAGCCAGCGTCAGCGACGCCCACAACAAGCCCGGCGTGCCAAAAACCGGTGCAGGAGCGGCTTCCGGAAAAAACAGCTGATCGATATTACCGCCCAAGATGTACACGAAAAAGCCCAAGCCAAACACGCCGTAGACGATTGAAGGGACACCTGCCAGATTATTGACTGCAATGCGAATCAAACGTGTCGTAAAGCCTTGTTTTGCATATTCGCGCAGATAAATCGCCGCAATCACGCCGAGCGGCGTAACAATCACAGACATGATGATAACCATCATTACGGTGCCGAAGATCGCTGGAAATATGCCGCCTTCGGTATTCGCCTCGCGCGGGTCGTCCAGCAAAAATTCGGCGATTTTTTCGAAATAAAGCCCGATTTTAGCCCAGACATCCATTGTATTCGGACGGTAAATTCTGACCAACTTAGCTAAAGGTATATCGATTTCGCGCCCATCGGATGCCTTCATCACCAGAGAATCGCGGTTGATGGCTTTATATAAATCCTTCAGTTCGGTCTGGTATTCGCGATATTGCCGCTCGTACTCGGCGCGCTCGGCTGCAAGCGATTGTTTTGCCGGCTCATCCCACTGCTCGTTCAGTTCCAAACGTCTTTGTTTGAGCCTCAGGCGTTCCAAACCATAATTGACAGCCCCGATTTCCTTTTTTTCGAGACGTTGAATTTGCTTGTACACCGCAAGAGCCTCATGCAATCGTTCCGATGCGACCGAAAAAACTTGCCGGCCTTCGGCGATAAATTGACCCTCTTGTTTGAGTGCAACCGGATAACCGTAAAAATTGCCCCATTCACGCCGCTCGAGCACAAAAATATCATCCGGATACTGTCGGCTCTGAATGTTGCGGTCCAGGATCCACCGAAAATCCATGCCGATCAAATCCCGATTGCCGGTTTTGATCAGATGTTGCACCAGAAGATCGGCATCATCCGCCATCGCATGGCCCGAAGCGCGGGCCATTAACGCGGTCGTGGTGCTGGTATCGACGACCTCGCCGATAATGGTTTGCTTGTGCCCGTCTTCCATGTATATAAACTCGGCGACATCCGAAGGCCAAAAATGCAAGGCACCGCGAAACGTAATCAATGCAATCAGACCGACCACCAAAATCAGACAGGTGCTGACTGCCGCAGCATTGAGCCAAATCCAAGGAGAACCGCTTTTAAACCATTGCTTAATCATAAGGAACTGTATTTTTCACGTAAGCGCTGGCGGATCAACTCGGCCAACGTATTGACGACAAAAGTAAACAAGAATAGCACCAAGGCCGCCAAAAACAGTACTCGGTAATGCGTGCTATCGACTTCGGACTCCGGCATTTCGACCGCGATATTCGCCGACAAGGTGCGCATACCTTGGAATATACTCAAATCCATCACAGGCGTATTGCCGGTCGCCATCAATACGATCATCGTTTCGCCGACCGCACGTCCGAGCCCGATCATGATCGCCGAAAAAATCCCAGGGCTGGCCGTCAACAGTACAACGCGCGTCATCGTTTGCCAAGGCGTCGCGCCCAAAGCGAGCGAGCCGACCGTCAAGTGCTTGGGAACCGAAAAAATCGCATCTTCGGCGATTGAAAAAATCGTCGGGATGATCGCAAAGCCCATCGCCAAACCGACCACCAAGGCATTGCGCTGATCGTAGCCGATACCCCATTCGACATCGAGCCAATGGCGCAGGCTGCCGCCGAAAAACCACGACTCCAGCGGCACGCTGACCGAAAACGCAAACCAACCACTCAACAAAATGACCGGAATCAACAAAGCCGCATCCCAACCCTCGGGAATTTTATGACTCACTGAGCCCGGCAATAATTGCCACAAATAAGCGAAAACCAACACCGCAGGCGGCATGATCAACAATAGCGCGAAAATGCCGGCCAAATGCGCTTCGACAAAAGGCGCAAGCCAAAGCCCGGCCAGAAACCCCAAAATAACGGTCGGCAGCGCCTCCATGATTTCGATACCGGGCTTAACCAGCGTACGCATGCGTGGCGCCATAAAATACCCCGTATAGACAGCCCCCATCAAAGCCAACGGCACCGCGATGAGCATCGCGTAAAAAGCGGCTTTCAAGGTACCGAACACCAACGGTGTCAAACTGTATTTCGGTTCAAAATCGTTGCTCGCCGATGAAGACTGCCAAACATAAGCAGGCTTCGGATAACTTTCATACCAGACTTTTTGCCATAACGATTTGATCGAGACTTCCGGATGATCGTTTTCGACAGACCAAAAATCCATCGTGTCGGGTTCGGATTCGACAATAAAAGCATTGGCGCGTGGCGACATCGAGACTGCTTTCGGCATCGAGCCCGATACCTGCGCCTTAATCAATTCTCGTTCGGCAGTGGTATTGTAAATACCGACAACGCCACCGGAATCGATCGCAATAAAACCTTTGCGGCGCTGTTCGGCATTGATACCGGCGACGGCTTGCTCGGATACCTTAAAGGATCTTATTTTTTGCACCGCCGGATTATTTCGGGCATCTCTGACTACACTCCATTGCGAGACCAGTCCACCCGAATCACCGATCAATAACGAAATAGTGCCGTTCAAAAAAACCATTGAGGTCAGTTTACGACCGGCTTCGATTACATTCAGATGCTGACGAATCGACGGTCTCGATTTATCGGCGATATCGAAAAAACTCAAACGACCTTGACTATCGGCCAGGTACAAATTGCGTTGATCTTTATCCATTAAGATAAACGCAATGTCGAGAGCCGGCACATCAAGTACGCTATCGGTCCGCTCGAAATCTTCGTTATCATC
>SLIO01000298.1 GCA_007135635.1 Methylomicrobium sp.
ATTCAAACAGGCGGAAAAGATGTTTCCGGACAAGAGTTTGTGGAAATTATTTTAGAAAAACCGCTGATTAGCAGCTACAGCATGAGCAGTGGAGGTGAAAGACCGAATGAATCCTTTTCCATCAACTATGTTGGTATCACATTACAATATAACCAATTCGAAGAAGGCGGAACTGTTAAAAAAGGCGAAGCTAAAGGTTATGATTTAAAAACCAATAAAGCCAAAAATAAAATCTGATAACTCCCCGTTCTGGCTGAACAGTGGTTGTAGTATTTTTTAGAAAGTTCATCTAGGCGAATGAATTAAAGGACCTACTCATCCTTTCGAATGGGCGGTTTATGCCGCCCACTTTTTATCTATACTCATCGTAGATTAAAATTCGGCACTGGGGTGCCCGTCAAAGGACGCCGTGAATACATCCATGTAGGCTCTATGCCAGCTCCATGCTGGCAAAGCCTTTGCCGGACACCCCGGTACCTCCTTGGACACAACCGAAATTTGAAGTGCGAAAGGTATATGGAATGACGCTAGACGAGGACCGATACATGTTAAACAGTAAACAAGCATTGAAAGACGGAAATCTTGAACAAGCATTGGCCGACATTCAACAGGCCGTGAGAAAAGATCCGGCCAATGTCAAAAATAGAATTTTTCTCTTTCAGTTATTATCGGTTTTAGGTCAATGGGAAAGAGCGTTGACCCAACTAAATGTCTTGGCTGAGATGGATGCGGCCACTCTGGCGATGGTACAAACCTATCGTGAGGCACTTCGTTGCGAAGTATTGCGTAAAGAAGTTTTCTCAGGCTTGAAAACACCGTTGATTTTCGGTGAGCCTCAACAATGGATGGCCTTGTTGTTACAGGCCCTTAATCTCACTGCCCAAGAAAAATACCAGGAAGCTCAAAATCTTCGCAATCAAGCCTTCGACGGCGCTCCGGCCACGGCCGGTTCGATTGATGGCGAGCGTTTTGACTGGTTGGCGGATGCCGATGTCCGGCTCGGCCCCATGCTCGAGACAATCATCAATGGACAATATTATTGGGTTCCTTTTCAACATATCAAAACTATCCAAATAGAATTGCCCGAAGACCTGCGCGATTTGGTTTGGATGCCAGTGCATTTTGCTTGGCAGAATGGCGGAGAAGCGGTCGGGTTTATTCCGACACGTTATGTCAACTCCGAAAGGAATCGGGATGCGGCTATTCAACTGGCGCGCAAGACCGAATGGCAAGAACCGCATGACGGGGCATTCATCGGTCTGGGACAGCGCTTATTAAGCACTAATCACAATGATTATGCCTTGATGGATGTCCGTGAAATTAGTTTTGATGGCACTGATAATACATAAGTCATGGCCGAACTAACCCAAAAAGAACGCCTCCAACCTTCGTTACTCGACCGATTGACCGATGATGAGCCGAACACTCAGGTTGAATCCAGAGATAAGCGGGTGTTATCGATGCAGAAATTGAGGCAGTCTGTGTTGCGCGACGTTTCCTGGCTATTGAATGCCGATTCGTTCGAGTCCGTTGCCGATTTATCGGATTATCCGGAAGTTGCTCAATCGGTGATCAATTTCGGCATACAAAATCTGGCGGGTACTTCCGTAGTCGGCGCGGATTTAACCGATATCGAAAAAAAACTTAAGCAAGCCATTACCGTCTTTGAGCCGCGTATTTTACCTCATAGTTTGACAGTCAAAGTATTGTCGGCGGATGTCATGAATCAGCAAGCTATCAGCTTCGACATCGAGGCTAATCTTTGGGCACAGCCACTTCCGATACATCTTTATTTAAGGACTGAGATCGATGTATTGACCGGCGACGTGAATCTACGCGACATGGGCGGCTAAGGCATGGATCCGAGATTATTACGTTATTACAACACGGAACTACACCATTTGAGGGAAATGGGCGGCGAATTTGCCGTCGAATTTCCCAAGATTGCAGCGCGCTTGGGTATGGATAGCTTTGAATGCGCCGATCCTTATGTCGAAAGATTATTGGAAGGTTTTGCCTTTTTGGCGGCCCGGGTTCAATTGAAGCTCGATGCCGAGTTTCCGCGGTTTACCCAGCATTTGCTGGAAATGATATACCCTAACTATCTTGAACCGACGCCGTCCATGGCTGTCGTGCAATTTAAGCCCGACTTGGCGGAAGGCTCATTAAACGAAGGGTTTACCATAGAAAGGTCAACCGCTTTGCGGAGTCAGACGGCTAAAGGCGAGCAAACCCCCTGTGAATATCGTACCGCGCATGAAATAACGTTATGGCCTTTGGAAATCCAGGAGGCGGAATATATACCAAATCTTGGGGCGGTAGCAAATCTCGGTGTGCAACATTTGACCGGAGTAAAGGCTGCGATTCGCATCCGGTTGAAAACGACGGCAGGCTTAAAATTCAATGAGCTAACATTGAATTCCTTGCCTTTTTTTTTGCGAGGGCATGGGGAACTACCCATGCAGTTATATGAACAATTAATAGGTGATTCAATAGCCGTTTGCATGCAACCGACGGAAAAACCTTACGCTTGGCAATATCGGGTGGATAAAAATGCCATAGTCCGGATGGGATTTTCCGATGAAGAGGCCTTGCTGAACTATTCTCCTCGGTCGTTTCAAGGCTATCGGCTGCTGCAGGAATATTTTGCTTTTCCTGAACGATTTATGTTTGCCGAGTTTAACGGTTTTGCTCAAGCATTAAAGCATTGCGATGCTCAGGAAATGGACTTGATTGTGTTGCTGAAACGCAGTCAGGCAAAATTGATCAATGCCGTTGATAGCTCTCAATTTGCACTGTTTTGCACCCCTGCAATCAATCTATTTCCCAAGCATGCCGACCCTATCCATATCGATCATAAATCATCTGAATTTCATATTATCCCGGATCGATCCAGGCCGATGGATTTTGAAATATGCCAAGTCAAGGAAGTCATTGGAGTCGGGGGAGGGAGTAGTAATCAAAAAAAGGAATTTCAGCCTTTTTATCAATACAGCGATGAACGAAATCATGACAGCCAACCTTCTTATTACTCGTTGTATCGCCAACAGCGAGTAACTTCATCAAAACAAAAACGTCAGGGACCGCGATCCAGCTATATCGGTAATGAAATCTTTATTACCTTGGTGGATGGACAGTCGGCCCCTTACAGTAAAGAGCTTAAACAACTGTCCATAAAGACGCTGTGTAGTAACCGCGATTTACCGTTGCTGATGCCTTTAGGTGGTGGCAAAACCGATTTCACGATGCAGAAAGGCGCGCCTGTCCAAAGTATTCGTTGCCTTTCGGGGCCCACTAAACCCCGGGCATCCAATGCTTATAGCAATGCTAATTGGAGTCTGATCAATCATTTGTCCTTGAATTATTTAACCCTGATCGATCGTAATGCCAAAGAGGGAGCCGTCGCGCTCAGAAGTCTATTGAAGTTATACAGCGAATACAATGTCGCTGCCATTACCAATCAGATCGAGGGTTTATTGTCGATTCAAGCAAAAGATATCGTTAGGCGTATCAACACTGCCGGTCCTATCGTTTTTGGGCGTGGTCTGGAAATAACACTTAATTTCGAGGAATCCGCGTTTGAAGGTAGTGGCGTATTCTTGATGGGAGCCGTGCTGGAAAATTTTCTGTCGCGTTATGTTTCAATCAATTCATTTACTGAAACCGTGGTTCAATCCCCGGATCGTGGAGAAATAATCAGATGGCCGGCGAGAATGGGTCGAAGAAAAACGATTTAGAAGAAGTCTTTCTCAAAGAACCTTATCGATTTGATTTTTATCATGCCTTAAGGTTGATTGAGTGTTGCTACGATGACAAACCTTTGATTGGACAATCTAAACGCCCACATGATGATTCCGTAAGGTTTGGTCAAGAGGTGTCCATGTCATTTGAGACCTCGACATTAAGTCGGTTCATTCCAGCACATGAAGGCAAACCGGTCCGATTGACGCAACGTTTTATCGGATTGTTTGGCCCGAACGGACCCATGCCTTTGCATCTGACCGAATATGTGCGAAGCAGGGAACATAACTTTCACGATCATACCTTGGCACGATTTGCCGATATTTTTCATCACCGCATGATCGCGTTATTTTATCGGGCAAAAGCAAACACCGAACCGGCCTACAGCTTTGATCGTCCCAAAGCCGATCGTTTTACCGGTTTTATTGGCTCTATTGCAGGATTCGGTGATGAGACCTTACAGGCACGCGATGCGATGCCCGATTTGGCGAAGATGCATTACACCGGTTATTTGTCAAATCAGGCTAAAAATGCCGATGGGCTGGTTGCGATTCTAGCCGATTTTTTCAAACTTCCGGTTGAACTCGATGAATTTGTCGGTGAATGGTTGAGCATCGAAACAGAAGATTTGACCAGGCTGGGAGAGTCCCCAAATACCGGTAGATTGGGCCTATCTGTCGTGTTAGGTTCCAGAGTCTGGAGTTGTCAGCATAAATTTCGGATTTTATTCGGGCCATTGACGTTGGCCGAGTATGTTACTTTGCTACCGTCCGGCAAAAGGCTAGAAACGTTAATTGCAATTGTTCGAAATTACATCGGATTTGAATTTAATTGGGAAGTCAATCTGATCTTAAAAAAAGATCAAGTGCCGATGAGCCGATTGGATGGACAAACACGTTTGGGTTGGACGAGCTGGATCGGTGAAAGGCAAAGCGACTCGGACGCTGACGATTTAATGCTGAATCCGATACGGTTATGAGTGGATTTATTTCTCTCTAACCGAAGAATGACCGAATAAA
>SLIO01000408.1 GCA_007135635.1 Methylomicrobium sp.
ATGCCGATGAGGACCGTAAAGTGACCGAATTGGTGAGTGCGCGTAATCATGCGGAAGGCATTATGAATGCCACCGAAAAATCGATGAAGGAACTCGGCGACCAGGTTTCCGGCGATGAAAAATCGGCGATCGAAACTGCGATCAATGAATTAAAAGACGTTCTGAAAGGTAGTGACAAAGAGTCGATCGAGTCCAAAACCAATGCGCTGACCGAATTGTCCGGTAAACTGGCCGAGCGCGTTTATGCGCAAAAAGCCAAAACTGAAGGCGGTGCGGAGGCCGGTCAACAGTCATCGACAAGTTCGTCAACAACCGACGATGGTGTTGTCGATGCCGAGTTTGAAGAAGTCAAAGAAGACGATAAAAAATAATCCCATGCCGGTTCCGGTTGACTTGTCACTTACGACCTGTCAACCGGTGTATTATTTAATTTAAAAACCAAGGCATGGTATTTTAAAACCTACCCAATCTAGCCTTTATTTCTTCGGAAAATATTAGGACTGCATCGAACGATCATAAAAAAATATGGCAAAAGAAGATTACTATAAGCTTCTCGGCGTCGATAGAAACGCCAGCGACGCGGAAATCAAAAAAAGTTACCGCCGAATGGCAATGAAGTTTCATCCGGATAGAAACAAAGATAATCCTGACGAATCCGAAACAAAATTTAAGCAAATTAAAGAAGCTTATGAGGTTTTATCCGATCCTAAAAAAAGATCCGCATACGATCAATTCGGCCATGCCGGTGTTGATGCGTCGATGGGTGGAGCTCCGGGCGGCTTTGGCGGGGGATTCAGCGGTGAAAGTTTTAGTGATGTCTTCGGCGATGTATTCGGTGATATTTTCGGTGGGGGAGGACGTGCCCGTGGCGGTGCTCAACGTGGCGCCGATCTTCGTTACAACCTTGAGTTAACGCTTGAGGAGGCGGTCGGTGGAACCGAGGCCAAAATTCGCGTGCCGGTCATGGTCGTTTGCGACGAATGTCATGGCTCCGGTGCAAAAAAAGGTTCCTCTCCGGTCACGTGTTCGACTTGTCATGGTCATGGCCAAGTTCGGATGCAACAAGGCTTTTTCTCTGTTCAACAAACCTGTCCGACGTGTGGCGGAACCGGCAAGCAAATCAAGGATCCATGTCGTAAATGTCATGGACAGGGTAGAGTCCAAGATACTAAAACATTGTCGGTCAAGGTTCCGCCCGGTGTCGATACCGGCGATCGCATTCGCTTATCCGGGGAAGGTGAAGCCGGCAAGGGTGGTGGTCCGGCTGGCGATTTGTACGTTCAAGTCCACGTCAAGGATCATCCGATTTTTACTCGTGATGGTGCGAATTTATACTGCGAAGTACCGATCAGTTTCCCGACCGCTTGTCTAGGAGGCGAATTGCAAGTGCCGACTTTAGATGGCCGGGTCAAATTGAAAATTCCTGCTGAAACTCAAACGGGCAAATTATTCCGATTGCGTGGCAAAGGAGTGAAACCGGTTCGCGGCGGAGCGATTGGCGACTTGTTATGCCGCGTGCAAATCGAAACGCCGGTGCATTTAACCAAAGAACAAAAAGAGATGGTCGAAAAACTCAGCGAGTCTCTAACCGGCGGAGGCAAACAGCACAGTCCTCAAGAACACTCCTGGATGGATGGTGTAAAAAGTTTTTTTGACAAATTGACAGGATAATCATGATGACAAGAATTGCCGTGGTTGGTTCTTCCGGAAGAATGGGCTTGTGTTTGATTAAAGCGGCCGCTTTAGCCAATAAAGCCGAATTGACTGTTGCCGTTTCAAGGCCAGATAGCTTATCGATCGGCAAGGATGCCGGAGAGTTGGCCGGTATTAGCCCGTTGGCGGTTAAGGTAGTCGATAACTTAGCATCAGCGATAGACCAGTTCGATGTGTTGATCGATTTCACGAGACCGGAGCCGTCGATGGACTATATCGATATTTGCCGTCAAGCCGGTAAAAGTATTGTGATCGGCACGACCGGTTATAGCGATACGCAAAAACAAGTCATTGCCGAGACCTCAAAGCAAGTGCCTATCGTTATGGCGCCGAACATGAGCGTCGGCGTCAATTTGTCGCTCAAATTGCTCGAAATGACCGCAAAAGTCATGGGCGATTATACCGATATCGAAATCATTGAGGCTCATCACAGGCATAAAATCGACGCGCCATCAGGAACCGCATTACGCATGGGTGAAGTAGTCGCATCGGCGTTAGGCCTAGACTTAAAGGATTGCGCGATCTACGGTAGGGAAGGTGTCACCGGCGAAAGAGACCGCAAAACGATTGGTTTTTCGACGATCCGTGCTGGCGACATCGTTGGGGAGCACACCGTAATGTTTGCCGATGAAGGCGAACGTATCGAAATCACTCATAAAGCTAGCAGTCGCATGACCTTTGCGAACGGCGCAGTTAGAGCTGCGATCTGGCTGAAAGACAAACCGAATGGTTTGTACGACATGCAGGATGTGTTAGGTTTGAAAGATTAATCTAATGATCATCCTAGAAAATGCATTTCACCATTAAGAATAAGAAGTTATTTCAATAGCTTCTCATGCTTTTGCAAAACAGTTTTGCTCTGAACGATTCAATATAATCTTTAGCCACGGATTCGCCTATGAACTCACCTGAAGAGAGGTACTTCCCTTATCTTTGTTTCGTGAAGTTTATTTTCATAATGGGGCGCAAAGTTTCAATTGTTAATCGTGACAGGATTATAAATCGTCGAGGATATTGCCGATTGAGCCTTGCAGAGTGAAGTTGTCGTTCACAACACGACTTGAAATCGGGAACTGGCACATTGAACTTGCCGGTCCTGTGCCTTTCTCTGTTGCTGTCTTAAGAACAAAAATGATCTCTGGCTGCTAAACAAGGGCGAATTCAAGTTAGTTGAATCCGCGCTATAAAATCATTTAATGTGAGCAGGATAAAGGCCAGGTACAGTTAATGTGAGAAAAAGTGCAGTTATAAAATCAAATAATCCGAGATGAAAATTCCGGATTAGTGCAAGAAAAACTGATTATGAAATCAAGAAACTACACCTAGCCCCTCTTTTTTAAAGAGGGGCCTGAATATCCAAAACAAAAAGTGTTCCAATTTATCAAGGAAATAGACCTAATTCTTCATAAGAAAGATTTATTTTTTCAATAGCACATATATAAGCGGCAATTTTCATACTTACTTTATAATCGAGCTTCTTCATAATATTCATTATTTGTGAATAAGAGTTAATCATGGTTTCTTCAAGCCCAGCGTTGACTAAAGTTTCTTCATTAGCTTGATGTGAAAATCGCTCTGAAACTTCTTGCGATATTTTTTTATCAGTAACTTTTTCGACAAGTGAAACGAAATTTAAGAAAGCCTTCTCTTGAAACTTTTTTTCCATCCTTCCATAGCGCATATGCGATAAATTCTTAACCCATTCAAAATACGAAACAGTCACGCCGCCTGCGTTTAGATAAATATCAGGAACAATTAAAACACCTCTTTCAGATAATTGATCACTAGCAAGGCAGGTTACAGGTCCATTTGCAGCCTCACCAATAATTTTGGCTTTAACTTTATCCACATTCGCAAGAGTGATTTGAGACTCTAAAGCAGCAGGGATAAGAATATCGCACTCAATTTCAAGAAATTTATTTCTGTCTTCAATAAATTCCGCCATTCCCTCATCATAGCCTTTGAAGGTATTATGCTTAGCTCTGAATGCCATTAGCTTCTCAATATCTAAACCTTGTTTGTTAACAATAATCCCATCATATTCGGCTATAGCAATGACTTTAGAATTTGCTAGCTGAGACATATATTTAGCAGTGTGATAGCCGACATTTCCAAAACCTTGGATTACAACACTTTTGCCTTCCAGGCCCGGCTTAATGCTAAACTTTTGCATTAATTCTTTATCCTCACAGATTGCTTTTAATCCATAGTACACTCCTCTTCCGGTTGCCTCATTTCGACCACGAATTCCTCCTTGAGTAACTGGTTTACCTGTGACACAAGCAATTGCATCTAACTCATCAGATAAGGAGTAATAGGTATCTGTAATCCATGCCATCTCTTGAGGGCCTGTTCCGTAGTCTGGCGCTGGAACATCAATTCCGGGACCAATAAAATTCTTCGCTTTCAGCTCAAAGGTAAAGCGGCGCGTAATTCTTTCAAGCTCAGTTTTTGAGTAATTTTTGGGATTAATTTTGACAGCGCCTTTTCCTCCTCCAAAAGGCACGTCTACGATTGCACATTTGTAAGTCATTAAGGCCGCTAAAGCTATTACTTCATCCTCATTGGCAATATCAGCAAACCTTATTCCACCTTTGCAAGGTTTTCTGTGATGAGAGTGCTGAGCCCTCCAAGCTTCAATTACCTCAATTTCCCCATTGTCTCTCTTAATAGGAAATTGAAAGTGAATAACAGTGTTGTTGGCTTTAATGTGCTCCAGTATATCTTTGGGGGCTTCGATGTATTTTGAAGCTTTGTCGAAATAGTGATTTACTTGTTGAAAGAACTTTAAATTCTCTTCTGATGATTTCATGTTAATTTCCGATAGAAAAACTTTAAAAATAGTGCTCTAACGCTATTATTACTGTGAAAGTTCGCAGTTTTGCATTCCTTATCTAATTTTTCGATATGAAAAATAATGCCGGTTCCGAGGAGGGTGCGGTTGCTCGACCGACAGGCGTCGGCGGCAGGGCAGATTTTTGCTCCTGCAAAATCTGCATTCACGCCATCCTTGGCGTTCGAGCCGCCGTCGAGCCTACAGGG
>SLIO01000470.1 GCA_007135635.1 Methylomicrobium sp.
GAATTCGAGCGTATTCTCGGGTATGCAGACGATGAGGAATTAATTCATCGTGACAATATGGTGGTGATGTAAAAGGTAAAAAGCCGAAGGGCGTTGCTTTCGGCTTTTTTATCGATTAAGCAATGCCGCGAATTTTAGCGTTTAATCTGCTTTTGCTGCGTGCCGCTTTGTTTTTATGGATCAGTCCTTTGTTGGCTGCGGAATCGATAATAGGAACCGCAGTTTGAAAAGCGACTTGCGCTTTTTCTTTGTCGCCTGCGTTAACCGCGGCCAGAACTTTTTTAATGAAAGTACGCAGATTGCTGCGTTGTCCAGCGTTACGAATGCGGTTTTTTTCCGCTTGTCGCGCCCGCTTCTTAGCTTGTGCTGTGTTAGCCATAGTATATCGATTCGTAAAGGGTGAGTTAATAAGACCGCATATTATCTTGTGTAGTGCTAATATTGTCAATTTTTAATCGTGCGGGAAATAGTCGTTTTGGGCCGGGAGATTTTTAAAGCAACATTGATCGTCAGTATTATGACGATGCTTTCGCGTATTTTGGGTTTCGTTAGGGATATGTTGATTGCCAGGTTATTCGGTGTCGATGCGGCTACCGATGGATTTTTCGTGGCGTTCAAGACACCTAATTTTTTACGGCGTCTGTTTACCGAGGGTGCCTTCACGCATGCCTTTATTCCGTTGATGATGTTCGTAGGGCGGGGCAAAGCTTAATGGCCTATGCTGCCGGATTGGTCGGTTTTATGTGGATCAAGGTGCTTGCCCCCGGTTTTTCTTCAAGAAAGGACTTGGCTACGCCGGTACGATTCGGGCTGTATGCCTTAGCCATTAATATGGTGCTTAATTTGTTTTTAGTTTGGCCGTTGGGACATGCCGGTCTGGCCTTGGCAACGACATTGGCGGCTTTCGTAAACGCGGGATTGTTGTGGCTTAGGTTGAGTAGGCAGCGCGTTTTTCGATCCGATGGCAATGGCTGGGTTTTTGCGTTGAGGATTTTATTCGCGGCGTGTCTCATGGCGGCATTGTTATTTTTTTGCGTCGATAATGGACTATGGCAAAGTTTAAGCGGTTTAAATCGTGTGATCTATCTAGTGGGCTGGATTAGCGCCGGGGTCGCGGTTTATGCTGTGGCTTTGTTGTTGATGGGATTACGGATGCGGCATTTGTTGTTATGATTGGAATGCAATTTGTCGGTCACAGACGCCGGATAATGTTAGAATTCCCTGTTTTTCTAACAAGATGTGTTCATGCGATTGATTAGAGGATTGGCTCACATTGAGCCTATGCCGAAAGGTTGTGTGCTGACGATAGGCAATTTCGACGGGTTGCACTTAGGTCACCGGGCGGTTATCGACAAATTGGCACGGCAAGGCCGAGAAATGGGGTTGCCGTCGGTCGCTTTGATATTCGAACCTCAGCCGTTGGAATATTTTCAAGGCAGAAATGCGCCGTCGCGTTTGACCCGGTTACGAGAAAAAATCATTCAATTCTCCGCTTCGCCGATTGATCAAGTATTGATACTGCGTTTTAATCGCTATTTCGCAGACTTGGAGGCCGAGGCTTTTATCGAAGATATTTTGCTGAAACGACTGAATGTCAAATATCTCGTGGTCGGTGACGATTTCCATTTCGGCAAGGCGCGGCGCGGTAATTTCGCGATGCTGAAGGAAAAGGGTAGTGAGTTGGGTTTTCAGGTTGAAGATACGCCTTCTTACCAATTAAACGGGCATCGGGTCAGCAGCACGATGATTCGGGATGCCTTGGGTGAGGGCGACCTGGATTATGCGGCCGGCATGCTCGGGCGTTCTTATTCGGTTTGTGGTCGAGTGGCCTATGGCGATAAGATAGGGCGCACGATTGGATTTCCAACCGCGAACATTCAGCTATCGCGAAAAAATACACCGATCGAGGGCGTGTTTGCGGTCGTTATGACCGGCATCGATGGGCGGGAAATTCCCGGTATTGCCAATGTCGGCACGCGGCCGACCGTAGGTGGCGGTTCTAAGGTAATTTTGGAGACCCATTTATTCGACTTCAACCAAGACATTTATGGAAGCTATGTCGAAGTGCATTTCAAGAAGAAAATAAGAAATGAAATGCGTTTTCCTTCGCTGGACGAACTCAAGGCGCAGATCGTCAACGATGTGGACGAAGCTAAGAAAATTTTACTGATTTAACTCAAGTTAACGACGATGGATTATAAAACTACACTGAATTTACCTAAAACGGACTTTCCGATGAAAGCTAATCTGGCGCAACGCGAACCGGAGCGACTGGCGGCTTGGAACGACATCGATCTGTATCGAAAAATCAGGGAAGAGTTTGCCGGGCGCCCGCGCTTCATTCTGCATGATGGCCCGCCTTATGCTAATGGTGCGATTCATATCGGTCACGCGGTCAATAAGGTTCTGAAAGATATCATCGTTAAGTCCAAATCATTGAGCGGATTTGATGCGCCTTACGTACCGGGCTGGGATTGTCACGGTCTACCGATCGAATTGATGGTTGAAAAGAAAGTCGGTAAGGCCGGCGGTAAAGTTTCCGAAGCCGAATTCCGCAATGCCTGCCGCGACTATGCGGCCAAGCAAGTCGAGATGCAAAAGGGCGAATTCATTCGCTTGGGTGTATTGGGCGAATGGGATAACCCTTATTTAACGATGAACTTTAAGTTCGAGGCCGACATCGTTCGCGCACTCGGCAAGATCAGCAAAAACGGCCATTTGAGTAAGGGCGCAAAGCCTGTTCATTGGTGTACCGATTGCGGTTCGGCGCTGGCCGAGGCCGAAGTTGAATATGAAGACAAACATTCGCCGGCGATCGACGTGCGTTTTGAGGTCGTCGACGAAGCCGCATTTTTGTCCCATTGTCATCATGTGCCCGAGCACGAAGGCGAAGGCCCGCTCTCGGTCGTGATTTGGACGACTACGCCATGGACCTTGCCGGCCAACCAAGCTGTCGCATTGAACCCGGAATTAGAATATGCGGTCGTACAATGCGAAAAAGACGGCGCAAAAGAACGTTTGGTCTTGGCCGAAGCCTTGATGAAGGATACGATGCTGCGCTACGGCATTGAGGACTATCATGTGATCGCTTATTGCAAGGGTGATGCGCTGGAAAATTTGCTGTTACAGCATCCCTTTTACGAACGGCAAGTGCCGGTGATTCTCGGTGATCATGTCACGATCGAGGCGGGCACCGGCGCCGTGCATACCGCTCCCGGCCACGGTCAGGAAGACTATGCCGTCGGCCTGAAATACGATTTGCCGGTGGACAATCCGGTCGGCGACAACGGTGTGTTCTTGCCGAATACCGAATTATTTGCCGGCGAGCATGTCTTCACAGCGAACGACCATGTGCTCGAAGTGTTGGCTGAGCGAGGCAAGCTGGTGCATCACGAATCGATGCTACACAGTTATCCGCATTGCTGGCGGCATAAGACGCCGATCATCTTTCGCGCGACGCCGCAATGGTTTATCTCGATGGAGAAAAACGGTTTGCGCGATAAGGCCTTGGAGGAAATCAACAAGGTCCAATGGATACCGGATTGGGGGCAGGCCCGTATCGAAGGCATGGTCGGCGGACGCCCGGATTGGTGCGTGTCGCGGCAGCGCACCTGGGGCGTACCGATCGCGTTATTCGTGCATAAGGAAAGCGGCGACTTACATCCGAACACCGAGGGATTGATCGAACAGGTTGCCCTGCGCATCGAACAAAAAGGCATCGACGCCTGGTTCGAATTGGACGCGGCCGAATTACTCGGCGCCGATGCCGAGCATTACGAAAAAATGCAAGATACGCTCGATGTCTGGTTCGACTCCGGCGTGACGCATTATGCCGTACTCGATGCCCGGGATAATTTGGATTTTCCGGCCGACTTGTATCTGGAAGGGTCGGATCAACATCGCGGTTGGTTTCAATCGTCGCTCTTGGCATCGGTTGCGATGCGCGGTGTGGCGCCTTATAAAGCGGTATTGACGCACGGCTTCACGGTCGATGCGGACGGCAAAAAAATGTCCAAGTCGAGCGGCAACGTTGTCGCGCCGCAAACGATCATGAAAACCTTAGGTGCCGATGTGTTGCGCCTGTGGGTTTCGGCGACCGATTATCGCGCCGAAATGAATGTCTCGGACGAAATTCTGAAAAGAACCTCCGATGTCTACCGACGCTTGCGTAATACCGCGCGTTTCTTGCTGTCCAATTTGGACGGCTTCGATCCGGCCCTGCATACGGTTCCTGCGAACGAACTATTGGCATTGGACCGCTGGGTCGTCGACCGCGCTTATTGTTTGCAGCAAGAGGTCGTTGCCGCTTATGAAAGCTATCAATTCCACCAGGTCTACCAAAAAGTGCATAACTTCTGCGCAGTCGACCTCGGTGGTTTTTATCTGGACATCATCAAAGACCGGCAATATACCGCGAAAGAGGACGGTTTGGCGCGTCGGTCCGCGCAAACTGCGATGTATCATGTCGCTGAGGCTTTAGCCCGATGGTTGTCGCCTATTATCAGCTATACCGCCGACGAAATCTGGCACTATTTGCCGGGGCAGCGCAGTCAATCCGTATTTCTCGAAACTTGGTACCAAGGGCTTTTCGAGTTGGACAAAGATTCGCCGATGGACAGAGCCTTTTGGGTAAAGGTAATGGCCGTGCGCGAAGCGGTCAGCAAGGAATTGGAGCGGGTGCGCAAAACCGGTGCGATCGGTGCCTCGCTCAATGCCGAGGTCGCTTTGTATGCCGACGAACGCTACTTCCC
>SLIO01000456.1 GCA_007135635.1 Methylomicrobium sp.
GCCTTCACGGACGTATTCACGGCGTCCTGCCAAGCGAGTTACCGAACCCTCCCTGAAATAGGGAAGTTATTTACGACCAAATCCTAATTAAATTATGAATCTTTCAAACGATACTTTGTCCTCTAAATTGACCTTGCCGAATCTGTTGACCGGCTTTCGTTTTGTTGCCGCGCCTATTTTATTGTGGCTGGCCTGGAACGGATATGGAGTGGCCTTCATGATTTTATTGGCAGTCGCTTTCCTGACCGATTTGCTGGATGGTTGGACGGCTCGTTTGACCGGGCAGGTTTCCGAATTCGGCGCGATACTCGATAGTTGGGCCGATGTGATTACTTATCTGACGATCGCATTGTGCTGTTGGTGGCTGTGGCCTGAGGTCGTTGCGCGCGAGTGGTTCTTTGTTGCATTAATCGTCGTTAGTTGCTTGCTGCCGTCGGCGGCAGGATTTTTAAAATTCGGTCGGTTTACCAGTTATCACACCTGGGGCGTTAAATTAGCAGCCGCTTCGATGGGCGGGAGTTTATATATTATGTTTCTAGGTGGGCCTGTCTGGCCATTTCGCGTTGCGGCGGTTATCTGCATCTTAGCTGCTTTGGAAGAGATCGTTATTACCGTTTTGTTGGAAAATCCGCGCTCCGACGTTCGTTCACTTTGGCATGTGGTTCGAAGGGTGAAAGGTGAAAGGTGAAAGGCAGCTCGAGATGAACGTTTGGTGGGGTGCTGTTCCAAGTTGTTATCGGCGCTAGTCTTGAATTTATCGATGGGTTCTGAGGGCCGGGTGCAGAAAGGACTCGAGTTTTTGCCGGACGATGCGCGGGTTCTCGCTTTCCTGAACTGCTAGAATACCTTCAATAATCATTTCGCGAATAAACATTTCTTCTTTATCTTTTTGTTTGAGTTTATTACCCATCGGGCTGAATACTAAGTTTCCCAGTAAAGAGCCATAGAGCGTCGTTAGAAACGCTACCGCGATCGAAGGGCCCAATTGCGAAGGGTCGGACAAATTGCCCATGACTCCGATTAAACCGACGACTGTTCCGATCATGCCCATGGCAGGAGCTACGCCAGCCATCGTCGACATCATCGCAATGCCGGTTTGATGGCGTTGCGACGTCATTTCATTATCGTTATCCATGACGCGACGCACCTCATCCGGCGCGATGCCGTCGACGACCAGCATTAACGCATTTCGGATAAAAGGGTCCTTGATTTTCAGCATATCTTCTTCCAATGCCAGCAAGCCGCCACGACGAGCCCGATCGGCCAACTTGACAAATAAGTTAATTTGCTGATGAGGATTTGGTTTTTCCATTCTGAAGCTTTGCCAAATATATTTGGGTAACATTGCGAAAGTTTTTAGCGGGTAAGCCATCATTGTCGCACCCAGCGTACCGCCTATGACCAAAATGATTGACGGTCCGTTGATCAAGGAAAAAGGGTTACCGTGGTCCAACAATACAGCGACGGCAATTGCACATAAGGCAACGAATGGGCCGAAAATGGTTGCAAAATCCATGTAGACAGGTTGTTTCACAGGGTTTCGATTCTTGTAGTATGGCTAAGATAGCAAGGCATATTTATACTTCGCGCGGTCATGTTTGCGGCTTTTATGGCAAGGCTATTTTGTTCGAGAGCAAGGCTCGAAAACAGGCGCATAGCAAGCTATGTAACTGTTTTCGCAACGCCGCTCTTGGACAAAAGAGCGCGTCAGAAAACCGCAAATGTGGTCGTGCGAAGTATATTACATTGACCCAACCTTAAAATTTCTAGATCGTAAAAAACTATAGGATGTTTCAATCAATAAAAAAGTAGGTGTTCTCGTTCAAAGGCCAAATGCAATCTTCTACGCAGGATGGTATTCATGGTTTTGTACGTTTCGAGAAAAGGATCGGACTCTAAATGTCGGACATTCGATAGTTCTAAAAATAGCACAGAGTTCGTATTGATATATGGATTTTGGACAAAGATTGAAAATGCCTAACCCGGAAAAGACCGACCCAAAGAGGAAATCGCTTTTTTAACTTAGGGATATAAGCAAAATAACTTTCCGAAACATTAGGTTTTGTGGAGGTTCGGTGACGTGCTTGATAGGGCGCCGAAAATACATTCTTGTAGGCTTGTCGGCGGATATTTGATAGCTATGATGGCGTGAATGCAGATTTTGCAGGAGCAAAAATCAGCAAGGGCCAGCACCTGTCAATCGAGCCACCGAACCCCCTTTCGGCATTTGAAGAAGTTATTTTTAACGGAATCCTTAGCAAAACCTGGCTTTATAAAAACTTGAGCGATAACAGAGACAAAAAGCATCACTCAAGTTGATGATGCTTTGAGCGGTTCCGGCAGGCGTGGTTTGATTGCATGATTGAAATTATTCGCTATCGTCGATTGATTCGCTGCGGTATCCTTTTTACCGGATTACGATTTCGCATCGGAGGCATGGCTTTTAATGATGTTCGTGACAATGTCGATCGGTAGCGGAAAAACGATTGTCGACGATTTTTCTCCGGCGATTTCCGTTAGCGTCTGCAGATAACGAAGTTGTATCGCTTGAGGCTGTTTCGCGAGTATTGTAGCCGCCCCCAATAATTTTTCCGAGGCTTGCATTTCGCCTTCCGCGTGAATAATTTTCGCGCGGCGGGTACGTTCCGCTTCGGCTTGTTTGGCGATCGCCCTTACCATGCTCTCGTCCAGATCGACATGCTTGATTTCAACATTGGCGACCTTGATGCCCCAGGCGTCGGTTTGCTGGTCGAGAATGGTTTGGATGTCGGTATTCAATTTGTCGCGTTCGGCCAGCATTTCATCCAGTTCATGTTGACCCAATACCGAGCGAAGCGTTGTTTGCGCCAATTGGCTGGTGGCTTCGTAATAATTTTCGACCTGAATGATCGCCTTGTCGGGGTCTATGACCCTGAAATAGACTACGGCATTGACCTTGACCGAGACATTGTCGCGCGAGATGACATCTTGCGACGGAACATCCATGACGATAGTACGCAGGTCGACCCTGACCATTTGTTGAATGATCGGGATCACGATAATGAAGCCGGGGCCTTTGACTTTGTAAAAACGGCCAAGCGTGAAAATCACGCCGCGTTCGTATTCACGTAAAATTTTAAATGCGCTTATTAATAACAGCAACACGAAGCTGCCGAAAATTAAACCGAAATATTCAAACATCGTTGTGCTCCTGGTTGGGTGTGGAATTAACCTCGAGGATAAGGCCTTCCCGGCTGGTTACGCGAACTTGCTGGTTTTTTTTGAGTGTTTCGCGGGTGCGGGCTTGCCAAATTTCGCTGTGGATACGGACAGGACCTAGGTCGGTAAAATCGGCAAGTGCAATACCGGTTTTGCCAATCAATTCTTCCTGGCCGGTTACGATGGGCTTTTGCCTGGACTTAAGCAACATACCCAGGACGAAAATCAAAAATATTGCACTGGTAAGCGCGAAAGCGCCGACTAAAGCTATATCAATGCCGAAGCCCGGCGCGTCGGTATCCATGAGAATGACCGAGCCGATCACGAACGCGGTCAAACCGCCGAAACCGAGTATTCCGATACTGGGTACGAAGGCTTCGGCGATCATTAATGAGATACCCAATAAAATCAGTGCGAACCCGGCGTAGTTAATCGGTAAGACTTGAAACGCGAAAAGGGCCAGCAACAAACAAATGCCGCCGATGGTGCCGGGGACGATGGCTCCAGGATTGGAAAACTCGAATATCAGGCCGTAAATCCCGGCAATCAGTAAGATATAGGCAACATTCGGATTGGTAATAACAGCCAGGAATTCGCTACGCCAGTCGGGTTCTAGGGTTTGAATCACCGCGTTGTCGGTCGCAAGAGTGATATCACGCCCGAGAACGTTGATTTTTCGTTGATCGAGCTGTTTGAACAAATCATTTCGATCAGTGGCCAGAATATCGATCACATTGAGTTCTAAGGCTTTTTCGGCCGAAAGGCTTGCGGCTTCCCGAACGGCTTGTTCCCCCCAGTCGGCGTTTCTGCCGCGCATTTCGGCCAGGCTTCTGATATAAGCCACTGCATCGTTGATGGCTTTTTGCGCCATCGCACTTTTTGGGGATTTGCCGGAAGAGGGTTTGTCGGCGGCTTTATCTTTGTTCGGTTCGTCACCGGACGCTTCGCCCGGGCCGATCAATTGAACCGGCGTTGCCGCACCCAGATTGGTTCCTGGTGTCATTGCGGCAATATGGCTGGCGTAAAGAATATAAGTTCCGGCGCTGGCGGCCCTGGCTCCGCCCGGCGTGACATAAGTGATTACCGGAATCGGCGATGCGATAATTTTTTTAATGATTTGACGCATCGACGTGTCAAGCCCGCCGGGCGTGTCGAGCGTTATCAAGATGGCTTTAGCTCCGGACTCGGCGGCTTTATCCATGCTGCGCTCGATATAGTCCGAGGTCGCAGGGCCAATGGCATCCTGGATGGTCAATTGGACAATCGTTGTCGCAGGAATGGAGGCTTGCTGGTTTTCAGCCAATACGGAATTTACAACCAAAGCCATGACAAAAAATAGCAACAGGACTGCACGTCGATCGATAAATATTTTCATGAATGGCTACCTGACTGTTCCAAGCAGATGAAGCTCTTTTGAGTGTACGCTTTGATTGGTTAATCGGCAATAGCTAAACGGTTACAAAGCTAAAGTTGACGGGTAAAGAAGGTGATGTAGCTTACCTGTTTTGCCCGATCGAGGAAGGTGGGGGATATGACAAGATTAATTTCAAAA
>SLIO01000362.1 GCA_007135635.1 Methylomicrobium sp.
AATACCGAGCTGTTGTAAATGATTCTGCCCTGCCCTTGCCGGCGCATGATAGGAATAAGCAAATTGGTCAGTTCGTGTGTGCCGAAAAAATTGGTTTCAAATTGAAAACGCAATACGTCACGGCTTAAATCTTCTACGGCGCCCGGCTGGCCGAAGGCACCATTATTGAATAATGCATCGACTCTACCTTCGGTCATGATCAACATTTCAGAGACGGCTTGTCGAATGGAAGCGCTATCGGAAAGATCGAGCCTTACTGTTTCAAACCCTTCGTGTTTAAGCCGTTCGACATCGTTTTGTTTGCGGGCCGAAGCAATGACACGATGACCGCGTTGTTTTAGAACAACCGCTGATGTATAACCGATTCCGGTCGAACAGCCGGTGATTAAAATTGTTTTACTGTTAGCCATTAAGATTACTGTAGTTCGGATTCATTGAAATAAGCCGATTCGCCGTTACTACAATCCACCAAAAAAACCAAGTTATCCGAGGTACTTCGAACATTGAGTTCTGAGGCTTCGACTCGATCACAGCGTCCCGATGCCAGTTGTTTTTGCGCAGCCGATCTTCTCATCCGTTCTATTTCAGGTAAACGAGATTCAAACTCTTGCACTAGTGGCTTTAATTTGCCGTATTCATAAGGCGGAATGGCATAAGCGGTAAATTGAACCGGATTATTTTTAATTAAAGTTTGATTAATTTCAGTTTCTTCTTTGGAATTTGCTATGAATTGCTCTTGTTTTTGCTGTAATTGCTTTTCGGTTAGTTCCTGTTGTTTTTGCAATTCACGTAGTTGAGCTTGCTTCTTTAATTGCTCACTTTTATCAATCGCGCCGCCGGTTTTAAAATTAATCTGGACACTTTGATGATTTACGTCGCAAGGTTTAGCTTGATAACTGGTTTTGCCGAAGGCGTCGACACATTTGAAAGCATCGGCGTTAGCGATATTCGAAACCGAAATAGCCAGCATAAAAATTGAAAGTCGTATCATGGTTTTCTCGTCGGATGTTATTAACGGATATAACACAGCCGCAGCAAATCGAAATAAATTATCCTAAAAAGAGCAGTTGAGAGCCTCAAACTACCGTTCGCCCTGAGCCCTGTCGAAGGGTGAACGGTAGTTTGAGGCTTTACCAAGCTGGTGTAAGTGTTGTAGACCCTTCATGCTTCGACTTGGCTCAGCACGAACGGTCTACAACACTTACCAACTGCTCTTTTTAGGATTATTGGATAGTAAAATTTTCTTAATTATAAGTCACTATTTAGCGCTTTGCTCATCTTGTAAAAAAGTTTGTTCTTGATAGCGTCGACTCACGACTAAAAAAAGAAGTGCAGTGACCAGCATCAAGCTGGTAAAAAACCAAAAATAAGCACTGCCTAATAATTGGCTGGAACCATCCAAACGCATAATTAAAAAATTGACTGCGCTGGTCAATAAATTACCGGCAGCAATAAACACGTAATAATAAGCCATAATAAAGGACTTCATCGATTTCGGTGCTTGTGTATAGGAAAACTCTAAGCAAGTAATCGAAACCATGACTTCGGCTGCGGTCAGTAATAAATACGCCAACAACTGCCAACCTATATGCGGCGTTAGTCCCACATCCAATTGCATTTGAATCACTGACGGTATCGCGAATGCAAACACGGTTAAAAATAAGCCGATCGCGATTTTTCTTAAGGGAGTCATGTCGAAATAACGATTCAAGAATGGGTACACACCATAGGAAAAACAAGGTACCAATACCATGATAAGTAAAGGGTTAGCGGCTTGAATCTGTGACGGTAAAACCTCGATGCCGAATATTACTCTATCCATTTTTTGTGCCTGCAAGACCCATGATGAGCCGATCTGTTCGAATAGAGACCAGAAAATCGCAATAAACACATAGATCGATGTCAATTTTCCAAGAATTTTCAAACCATCATGGCCAAGCATGCCCTTGATAAAGCCAATGCCGGCCGGATCAATATGCGTGAAGCGATAACGTCCTGCCCAAAAAATAATCGTTGCCAATAGCATCAATATTCCGGGTACGCCAAAAGCAATTGACGAACCGAATTCATCTAGTAGCCAGGGAATCAAAAGCATGGCGGCAAAAGCACCGAGGTTAATCGAAAAATAAAACCAACCGAAAACTTTGGTCATCAGATGACTATTGCTTTTACCGAATTGATCGCCTAAGTGCGAAGACACGCAGGGTTTAATGCCGCCCGCTCCAATCGCAATCAGAGCTTGCCCGATCAAAAGACCCAATCGGGTATCGTCGATTGCCAAAGCCAAATGACCGAAACAATAAAACAGTGATAAATAGAGAATAGTTCGATATTTACCGAGCACGCTATCGGCTAGCAATGCGCCGAATAAAGGCATCAAATAAACCGCTGAAACGAATAAATGAAAATAAACTTGGGCTTCATGCTCGGACATCAGATCGGGTTTACCCGATGCATCTACTAAATATTGGGTCATGAACACAACTAAAATCGCGCGCATGCCGTAGTAGCTAAACCGTTCGGCGGCTTCATTAGCGATGATGAAGGGAATACCGGTGGGAAGTTCGGTTGTCTTGAGCGGGTTTTTGCGATATTGGATCATGATTTTAAAAGAATCGATTGTCTATAATCATAATAAATTAAAAGATATAAATTTACTGTTACTATTAGTCAAGCCAAAATCTGTGGATAAGCTGCTTTAAACATTTTTTATCAACACTTTAGTTCCATGAGTAACCTGCCTGTAAACTTTGGTCCAACATGTGGAGCGCTTGTGGATAAAATCGGACCGGTTGGTTTACACACAGCAATACACAAGAAACGCACTGTTTAATCGCAAAGTTGCGCACTTTTACGCTAGGCCGCATAGGGATACAATGGGAACCTTCCAACGTAAAAGTTGTTTAATCAATTTGGCAAGGTACTTACCTCATACCTTGTAAATTAAGGATTTTAAATTTCATTCATTCAGGATCATGAGCGAAGACATCACGAATCAAAGTGCGATTCAAAAGCTAAAAAGTTTTATCAACCGGCAAATCATCGGTCAGGACGTATTGGTGGACAGAATGCTGATCGCGTTATTGAGCGACGGTCATATTCTTGTCGAAGGCGCGCCGGGTTTAGCTAAGACTCGAGCGATCAATGTGCTAAGCAAAGGTATCGCAGGTGATTTTCATCGCGTCCAATTTACGCCGGATTTATTGCCGGCCGATTTAACCGGTACCGAAATTTATCGCCCTCAACAAGGCACGTTTGAATTTCAAAAAGGGCCTTTGTTTCACAATTTGATTTTGGCTGATGAAATCAATCGTTCTCCCGCTAAAGTGCAGGCGGCATTACTCGAGGCGATGGCCGAACGGCAAATCACGGTTGGCGGCGCGACGTATCCCCTTCCCGCCTTGTTCATGGTCATGGCCACGCAAAATCCGATCGAACAGGAAGGCACTTATCCTTTGCCGGAAGCGCAATTGGACCGTTTCTTATTGCATATCAAAATCGATTATCCTGAAGCCGAACACGAAAAAAGCATATTGCATCTGGCAAGAAACGAAGCAAGGAATGCCAAGGACGGCGCTGCAGAGACCTTTACACCGCTGACGCAACAACGTTTATTCATGGCCCGTCAAGAAGTGTTGGATATCTACATGGCCGATAATCTTGAAGATTATTTGTTACAGATTGTTTTAGCGACCCGCAACCCGGGCGCCTACGGTAAGGATTTGGCCTCATGGCTGCAATACGGAGCCAGTCCAAGGGCTAGTATTGCATTGGACCGTTGCGCCAGGGCCAAGGCTTGGCTGGCGCAACGCGATTTCGTCGGTCCCGAGGATATCCAGGATATTGCTTTCGATGTCTTGCGGCATCGTCTGATTCTGTCCTATGAGGCCGAAGCCGAAGGTATTACGCCCGATTATTTCATTCGCGAATTGATCAACCGGATAGCCGTTCCTTGATGCTATCGAACAAAACCAATACTCCCCCTTCAACTGCCGACGAACGAGTCTCAGTGAACTTAAAAAGCTTGGTCGATCTTGCAAAAACGGCGGGGTCGCTTAAGTTGCATCGTTGGTCTATCCGATCCCGGCAAACCGGAGGTTATGTATCGCGTTCGAAGGGACGCGGTATGGAATTCGATGAAGCGCGGCTTTATCAACCCGGAGATGATATTCGCAGCATCGACTGGCGGGTGACGGCCCGTACCGGAAAAACCCATACCAAGTTGTTTCGCGAAGAGCGGGAACGTCCGATATTTATTGCGGTCGATAAACGCATGGCAATGCAATTTGCGACGCGTGGCGTGTTCAAATCGGTACAGGCTGCCAAATTGGCCGGACTCTTGGCCTGGACCGCCCAGCAAAACGGCGACCGAATTGGCGGGCAAGTCTTTTCCGATAGCACCTGCATGGAGATGAAACCGCAACATGGACGACATGCGGTATTGCGGTTTTTTCATAGTCTGGTGCAAACCGGTGAAGGCCATCCGGTCGAATTTAATTTCGAACTCGGCTTGGCAAGATTGTCTCAACATGTGCGTCCCGGAAGCCTAATTTATATCATCAGCGATTTTCGAGGCCTTGAAAGCAATGCCGAACATCTTTTAAGACGGCTTGCCCAACATAATGATGTCGTGTTGATTCAAGTCTACGATCCGTTGGAAAGTAGCCTTCCCCCCGGCGGACGTTTTCGATTGACCGATAGTAAGCGCGATGTGGTCATCGATACTCGGGACCGGGATCGTTTGAGTG
>SLIO01000400.1 GCA_007135635.1 Methylomicrobium sp.
ACCATGATTTGCTCCTGAATGTGAATGGCCGTCCTTGGCCTGGTTGATTATGCGTCGCAATCCTCGTAGCCTACCCACTGATTGCCGCGCTTAGTGCTAATCGTGCGGCCTTCGGTGTCGGTGATGATGACG
Organism: Methylomicrobium sp.; assembly: GCA_007135635.1. Lineage (GTDB taxonomy): Bacteria > Pseudomonadota > Gammaproteobacteria > Methylococcales > Methylomonadaceae > Methylotuvimicrobium. Next base: position 133 of record SLIO01000400.1, read on the forward strand.
CCGTTGGTGGTTTGGCTCGCGACGCGCGATAGGCGTGTCAATTCGGCTTGATCTTGATCATGCTGGCGCTTGATGCGGGCGGCCTCGATTAACTGACCCAACGTCATCAGTAACGGATGCAGAAATTCCACCCATTCGTGGTCGTAACCGTCGGGGCGGTTGGCAAGGCCGATCATTGCGACGAGCTTGCAGTCGTAATGAACCGGAATGCCCAGAAAGGCTTTTAATGGAGGGTGGCCGGGGGGGAGTCCGCCGCGTCTCGGATCATGCTCGGGATCGTTGGCGATAAAGGGTTTTTCCGAGGTGATGACGGCGCCGAACAAGTTTTTGAGATTGGAAAACTCCATGCCTTGCGCCGCATTCGCCTCGAAAAATGCGCGCGTTTCGTCGTTCCAAGCGATGTTGGTAATCGCCCGAGTCTTTAAGTAGGGGCTACCGTCTTCGCGATGTAATATTTCGGCAATGAATCCGTATTCGCTGTCGGTGAGATTGAGTATGTCCGATAACAATTCGTCGAAGGCTCGACTACGATTCGATTCGAGAATGAATTGAGATTGGGCGCGCGAAATGATCTCGGCTATATGTTTTTGGCGATCGAGAGCCGCTTCCGCCGATTTAATTTCGTTAATGTTACGGCAAATCAGCAAAGATCGAGCGACGAGTCTCACAATTTCTTGAGCGCAAGCGCTAAGGTCGGTCAGTACTTTGCGTTGTTCCGGCGTCAGCCGTTTCGGCTCGCGACTCATAATGCAAAAGGTTCCGATAGCGAAGCCGTCTTCTGTCAATAACGGCGCTCCTGCATAGAAGCGGATATTGCTGGAGCCGGCGACGAGAGGATGTTGTTTAAAACGATGGTCGATCCGGGCATCCGGGACTTCGAAGATTTCGTTTTTGAGGAGGGTATGCGCGCAAAACGAGAGTTCGCGTGGCGTTTCGGTGATATCGAGGCCCAAGCAGGACTTGAACCATAGTCGATGTCCGTCGACCAGCGCGATCAGCGCAATAGGCGCGTCGAGGCATTGCCGAGCCAGGCGGGTCAGCCGGTCGAATCGCTCTTCCGGTCCGGTATCGAGAATGCCGAGCGCGTGTAATGCTTTTATCCGCTCGATCTCATTGTGGCTTTGTGTCTTTATCAATGCTCAGAGTGTTCCGAGAAACGCTCGCGGATTTCGAGGATGGCCGGAAACTGTTGTTCGAAAATATCGACTAGATCAGGGTCGAAATGTTTACCGCGATTTTCTTTGATTAAATCCCAGGCCGCCTCGACGGTCCAGGCTTTTTTGTAGGGACGTTCCGAAGTCAAGGCGTCGAATACGTCGGCCAATGCCGCGATGCGTCCAGCTATCGCGATGTTAATGCCGGACAGTCCGTTGGGGTAACCGGTGCCGTCCCATTTTTCGTGATGCGTCAATGCGATTTCGCGTGCCATGCGTAGCAAATCCGAATCGTCGCCTTCCAATAATTTTGCGCCGATGACGGCATGCGTTTTCATGACTCCCCATTCCTGCGGTTCGAATTTGCCCGGTTTTAGCAGTATCGAATCGGGAATACCGATTTTGCCGATATCGTGCATCGGGCTGGCGTTCAAAATCAAGTCGCATTGATCGTTGCTCCAGCCGAGTGCTCGGGCGAGCAGGGCGCAGATGTGGCTCATGCGTAAGATATGGCTGCCGGTTTCCTCGTCGCGGTATTCGGAGGCCATACCCAAGCGCTGCACGATCTGCAGGCGTGTTCGGTATAGTTCTTCGGTGCGTGCCCTCACCATGTTTTCCAGTACTGTTTTTTGATCGTGTAAAAGCCTGTGCGCCAATTGCGCCTGCAACAAATTATGCACGCGCATCAATAATTCGTTACGGTCGAAAGGTTTGGTGATGAAATCGCGCGCGCCGGCCGTCAATGCGCGAAGCAAAAAATCTTTGCCGTGTTGAGCGGTGAAAATCACGATCGGGGGTAACAAAGGATCGTTTAATGCCATGAGTTGTTCCATCACCTGGAAGCCGTCCAGATAAGGCATATTGATATCGAGCAGAATCAAATCGGTTCGAGCTTCGCGGAAGCGATCGACGACTTGGCGCGGGTCGTCGATCAAAATCCGGTTTCGGTAACCTTGTTGTTCGAGCATTCTGTCCAATAGCTTGAGATTAGCCGGTTCGTCGTCGACTATCAGAATGCGTTCATTGCTTAGAGAATCAGAAGGCATGAGGTTTTCCGTTGGCATCGAGTTTAACGCAGTCTATGCATTTAAGAAATTCTAGCACATCCAGGGGTTTCGTCAGATAATTGGCAAAGCCTGCAGCCATGCCGCGTTCGATATCGCAGCGCATGGCATTGGCGGTGATCGCGATCACCGGAATGTCTCGAGTGGCGGCGTTATTTTTTAAACGGCGCAACGTTTCGAATCCGTCTATATCCGGCAAATTGATATCGAGCAGGATCAAATTTAGATGTTCGTGTGTGGCGATTGCCAGTCCGTCCATGGCATTGACGGCGGTATACAATTTTATGTCTTGGCGAGCAGCGAGAATTTTTTGTACCAGCCTCAAATTGGCCGGATTGTCTTCGACATAGAGTATTTTGTATCGGCTAGGGATGTTATTCGATGTAGCTATTGCCGGCGGTTTTGTGGGAACCATCGGATTTTCGGTATCGAGCAAAACGGCCAACGGCAATTCGAACCAGAACCGGCTGCCTTCGCCGGGGCTGCTGTCTACCCCGATCTCGCCATGCATGGATTCAACCAGTTTTTTCGCCAGTGCCAGACCGATTCCGGTGCCTTCGATACCCTGGTATGCCGATTCCAGCCGCTCGAAAGGTTTGAACAGTCGGGGCAGCGATTTCTCGGATATACCGTAGCCGGTGTCTTTAACACCGACCCGGAGTCTATCGGGGCCGGCGGATATGCAATCGACGGCTATCCATCCGCCGTCGCGGTTGTATTTAACAGCATTAGACAGTAGATTCAGCAACACTTGCTTGAGTCTAGTCGAATCGGCCACAACCGAACAATTGTCGATTGATTCAAAGCGGATTGCGATGCCGCGTTGTTCTGCCAGCGGTTTGATCTGTTTGACGCAGGATTGGATAAGCGGGCCGACCGCGATGACATCAAGGTCGAGTTCGATACGACCGCTTTCGATGCGACTCAGGTCCAAGACTTCGTTGATCATCGTTAAAAGATGGCTGCCGGCCTGGATTATTTCTTGGAGGTTGTCGGTTTGCAGTTCGGTCAAAGGTTGTTCGGTGTCGGCTTCCAATAATTGAGCGAACCCGAGAATGGCGTTGAGGGGCGTTCGCAATTCATGACTCATGCGCGAGAGAAACTCGGATTTGGCGGCATTGGCGCGCTCGGCTTCTTCCCGTGCGGCAATTAGCATGGCCTCGGAACGTTTGCGTTCGGAAATGTCGCTGACAAAGGCGAAAAATTGGCGTTCGCCGCCTAGCTCGTTCAAAATGACATTAACTTCCACATCCAGCAATGTTTCGTCTATGCAGCGGTGGCGGGTGTCGAATCGGTCTTTGCCAAGCTCGATCATTTTAGCGATATGGGCCTCGAGTTGTTTCGGCGTTTCCAAAGCTTCGATGTCGGCCATGTGCAAACCGAGCAGCTCCTCTTGGGTGTAACCGAGCATTGCACAATAAGCGTCGTTGCAATCGCGTATTCTGCCTTGTAGATCGGCGGTGAAAAAGCCGTCGATCGCAGCGTCAGTGATCATTGCATTACGGAGGCTTTGTTTTTCAAGTTCTGCGGTACGCTCGAGCACGCGCTGTTCGAGCTCCAGGTTGAGCCGTTTCAGTTCTATTTCGGTGCGTTTACGTTCGGTGAGATCGGTGATTACATTGGCGAAAGCGATGGGGTTGCCGTCGCTATCTTTGATTAAGAAAATGCTGTGGATAGTCGATATGACGCGTCCGTCGACGGCAGTAATGTTGAATTCGCCTGTCCAGAACTCGTTTTTCAATACTTCCGGTAAAATCCGGGACTTCAATTCCAGAAATTGATTTTCTTGATAGAAATCGAAAAATGTATAATCGCCGACATCAGCATTTTCCGGAACTGCCAACAGGCGTCTCAAAGCCTGGTTGAAATAATTGACTTTGCCGTTTAGGTTCGCCCAGCCGATGCCTTGTACCGAGGCGTCCGCCAACATCTGCAACATTTCGGCGCGTTGTTGTATCGCCCTGCGTTCGGTTACGTCTTGGCCGGTACATAGCAGTCCCGTAATTGTTCCATTGGCATCGCGCATGATCTCGGAATGCCATTCGATGTCTCGTTCTTCGCCGTTTCGAATAACGATGGGGTTGATGTTGCCTTGTGCCGGTCCTTCGTGAACGGCACTGCGGAATATTTGACGAATTCGATCTCTATCGCGTTTCGGTAAGAATGATGCGAACCATTCTTTACCAATGATTTCGTGTAACCGATAACCGGTTAACTCTTCGAAATATCGGTTGACATGCAGAATGAATCCTTGCGGGTCGAGTAGTAGTACGATGACCGGTGCGGTGTTGATCAAGCTGTTAGTGAAATCGCGTTCCTGCAATAGCTCTTTTTCCGCCTGTTTGCGTGCGCTGATGTCGAGAAACGAGGCCATCATGCACAAAGGCGCGCCGTCT
>SLIO01000107.1 GCA_007135635.1 Methylomicrobium sp.
ATTACTCTTTAATTTCCAAGACATACGCCAACCGTACTCTCCCTCTATTTAACTCAAATAAAAGTATTTAGTAAGCTTTCTTGTTTTTCATCACTATCGCCGCCAACAATGCCTCTGTTAATTATTGTATAATCAACAGCTTATAATCATTATTTAAACAGAAATTTACAAAATGTCGTATTTGGCATAGTAAATTTAGAAAATTATTAACGATTTGGCATGGCTAGAAGAAGACGCAAGAAACACCACTTTTTATTATTGACATTCGTCACGTTTTTTAGACTCGGTAAAAAATATCCGCGAATTAGTGTACTGACCCTACTCCCTCTTATTAGCGGCTACAGCTACGAGGTGTTGCTGGCTAGACCGGACATGGCTTACCAAGGCGTCCCGCAAACTCAAGTCTGGTATCAGCCGCTTACTTGGTCGAGGGTATTTCGTAATGATGGTTTCATAGTCGGATACTCGGACATTCGCGGAAATCCGCTTTGGGTAATCTATCAAGTAACCGCGATTGAGGACAATGCGGTGCCCCATAAAAGGCCGCAAACATTCAGCACCGATTGGCGTAGTCTGACGCGTATCAGCCATCAAGACTATACCCGTAGCGGTTTCGACCGAGGTCACATGGCGCCTAACTATGCCATCAGCAGGCTTTACGGCAAACAAGCGCAGTTGGATACTTTTTTAATGACCAACATTACCCCTCAAAGACCCAATTTAAATCAAAAAGTTTGGCAACGACTGGAGGCCATTGAAGTCGACTACTTCCCCAAATTGCATGGGTCCGTATGGGTAATCACCGGCCCAGTCTTCTCTAACCCGCTAAACCGTTTAAAAAGCAGCTGGAAAGTAGAAATACCGGATGCTTTCTACAAGATTTATGCCGCAGAAACCGATACCGAAATTAAAATGTTGGCGTTCCTGGTCCCGCAAGATGTTCGAGGGAATGAGCCTTTGACCGACTTTATTGTATCTGTGGACACTATCGAAGAACTCACCGGATTAGATTTTTTCCATGAATTGGACGACCCATTGGAGGATCAATTAGAAGCGGCCATCAATCCCAAACCCTGGCAATTAAATTCGGTCGCTCGTTTACCGTCACGCTATTGAGATCAAATACGAAAGGCTTGTAACCTCTTGGATTCAAGCCACATCGGCCTTAGCGAAAAGGCGATTTCCTTTTACTCCTAGTTTAGGCCACTGCCATTACGAAAAAAACCAAAAAAGACCGAGTAGCTGTTTAAGGAGGCCGTAAATTACATTAACCTAAATTCGGCAGTTTAACCATGAAGCACATGAAGTTCATGATCTTCATGGTTAAACGCTTTTTCTAGGATTAAAGTTTGCTACCTCAACGATCAAAAAAGCGCTATAGTCAAACTCTACCCATTCTGACTTCAGGAGACACTCATGACAAACACCAAAATCGATAACGACGCCGTGATCAAAGTACTAAATAACATTCTGGAAGCGGAGCTGGCAGGCGTGGTTCGTTATACGCATTATGCCTTGATGGTTGTCGGGTATAACCGAATCCCCATCGTTTCCTGGATGCGCGGTCAAGCGAATGAATCGTTACTCCATGCCAACGAAGCCGGCGAAATGATTACCCATCTAGACGGTCACCCCTCTTTGGGAATCGGCCCGTTATTGGAAACACATCGCCACGACATCGGCGCTATTTTAAGGGAATCGTTGGACCATGAAGCATCGGCATTGGCCGAATACCATCATTTATTGGAGTTGGTCGACGGCCGTAGCGTTCTGCTGGAGGAGTATGCGCGTAGAATGATCGCCCAGGAAGAGATCCATTTGGGCGAGGTGCGAAAAATGCTCAGTAAACCAGCCGAATAGTTCATCGCTTATTGTTAGCGTATTTGCAAAATAACCATGGCAACCGGAAGTTCGTCTGGGCGGATTGAAAGCGACGCATTGGGCTCCGTTGAAGTACCCGCCGACAAATACTGGGGAGCGCAAACGCAACGTTCGTTGCAATATTTCGCGATCGGCGACGAACGCATACCCCGCCCGCTGATCCGCGCGCTCGGAATCGTCAAACGTTCTGCTGCCTTAAGCAATATCGCCCAAGGCAAGCTTTCTGAAAAACTTGGTCACGCGATAGTCGATGCAGCACAGGATGTCATTGACGGTACACTGGATGAACATTTTCCGCTCGTAATCTGGCAAACCGGCTCTGGCACGCAATCCAATATGAATGCCAACGAAGTCATTGCCAACCGGGTCAATGAACAGCTCGGCGGCACGCTCGGTTCGAAATCGCCGGTTCACCCCAACGATCACTGCAATCTCAGCCAGTCCTCGAACGATGTATTCCCTAGCGCGATGCACATCGCCGCGGTCGAACAAATCCATCGCTTGCTGATCCCGTCATTACAAAGCTTACAGCAAACGCTGTTCGATCAATCCCAGGCATGGGCCGGCATTATCAAGATCGGGCGCACGCATTTACAGGATGCGACGCCGCTATCGTTGGGCCAGGAGTTTTCCGGTTACGCGGCGCAGGTGCAACTGGGAATCGAACGGCTACAGGACAATCTCAAACGCCTGTACCCTCTCGCGCAAGGCGGTACCGCAGTCGGAACGGGTTTGAACTCGAGCCCCGGCTTTGCCGAATTATTCGCCGAAGAAGTCGCCAATTTCACAGGGTATCCATTCACATCCGCCGCCAACAAGTTCGAAGCGATGGCCGCTCACGATGCATTGGTGGAGCTATCCGGCGTGTTGAACTGCATCGCGGTCAGCCTCAATAAGATCGCGAACGACATTCGCCTATTGAGCTCCGGTCCGCGTTCCGGACTCGGCGAACTGATTTTGCCGGCAAACGAACCCGGCTCGTCGATCATGCCGGGTAAGGTCAATCCGACTCAATGCGAGGCATTGACGATGGTTTGCGCTCAAGTCATCGGCAATCATACGACGGTGACGCTGGCCGGCGCGCAAGGTCATCTGGAACTCAATACATTCAAGCCGGTGATCATTTACAACGTGCTGCAATCGATACGCCTTCTCGGCGACGCGGCGCATAGTTTTACCTTGCATTGCCTGGCGGGCATAAACCCAAATGCCGAGCGGATAGCCGAACTGATGGAACAATCGCTGATGCTGGTCACAGCACTGGTTCCTCACATCGGCTACGACAAGGCAGCTCAAATCGCAAAAGCGGCTTTACAAAACGGCACGACGCTACGCGAAGAGGCTATTACCAGCGGCGTGGTGAGCGCCGACCGTTTCGATGCCATCGTGCGGCCGGAACAGATGATCTTGCCAAAATGAGCCATCCTGATAAATGACAACAAAGACCGAGGAGAAAAACCATGCACGTAACCTATGAACAAGCAGAAAAAGCGATTGCCGCGGCCATCGCAGAGGCCAACAAAATCGGCACGCAAATGTGTATCGCCGTGGTCGATTCCGGCGCCGACTTGAAAGCGTTCGTCAGAATGAACGGCGCCTGGGTCGGCAGCATCGATATCGCCCTCAAAAAAGCCAAGACCGCCTGTTTCTTCGGTATGAATACCGGACAAATCGGCCAACTTTCGCAGCCGGGCGGACCGCTTTACGGAATCGAACACTCCAACGACGGTTTGATCACCTTTCCCGGCGGCGTCCCAATCGTCGATGAGGATGGTGTTTTGCTCGGCGCGATCGGCGTTAGCGGCAGTTCGGTGGAGAACGATCATCAGGTCGCCAAAGCCGGCGTCGATGTGATCGGCCTCGCCGATTTACCATCGCATCCGTGGCGGACCTGAAGCCCATCGTTTGTAAAAAAATATCGGGCAGACAATTTCATGCCTCATAAGCAATCACTCTTCGACGACACGCCGCAGTGGGTTTGTCTCGAATGCGGTTACAACATGATCGGCGAAATGCCTGATGTATGTCCGTTTTGCGGAGCCCGGCATGATCATTTTCTGCCGTGGGACGAGGCCGAAAATACCTATCGAGTGACCTCACGACCGGTCAACGACTGCGTCGACCAATTGCTTTCGGTGCCGAAATTGGGCCTCGAACATGCCGCCTATCGAATCGAAACCGAGCAAGGCGCGGTCTGGATCGATTCGCCTTCGGCTTTCAATCGGGACTTGGCGCCGGTGCAAGCAATCTTGTTCACGCATCATCATTTCATGGGCGCGTCGAGTCAGTACCGAAAGTTCTGGAAGGCCGAAGTACGCTTGCACGACTTGGATGCACGGCATCCGTTGTCGTCCTCGTTCGATATCGACCTGCGCTTTACCGGCGACTATATCGCCTATGATATCGAAGCCTTCCACATCGGAGGGCACACGCCCGGATTTACCTTTTATATTTACTGCGACGTGCTATTCATCTGCGATTATGTCTTCTTGACCGAAACGGGCATGCGTTTCAACCCATTCGGGCATGAACTAGAAACCCGGACACGAGCCCAGCGCATTCATGAAATCATCACAAAGAGAGCCTTAAAAACAGTCTGCGGATATGACTATGTCGCAAACTTCTCAGACTGGCAGGCGCGATTCGAGTCTTTAATGTCTGACGGATGAAATGAGGCCGGTAATGCCTGAGAATAACGAACCCACCATAGACAACGACCCTCACCCGACGAAACTGGTCGTCTATTACTGTGAAAGTTCGCAGTTTTGCATTCCTTATCTAATTTTTCGATATACGGCGCTCGACAGAGCAAATGCCGGTTCCGGAGAGGGTGCGGTTGCTCGACCGACAGGCGTCGGCGGCA
>SLIO01000222.1 GCA_007135635.1 Methylomicrobium sp.
CCGGCATTTGCTCTGTCGAGCGCCGTATATCGAAAAATTAGATAAAGGGTCTATATCTACGAACTTTCACAGTAACTAAGCCTAGACCTTTTCAGCATATGCTGAAATGATTGATGGTAAGGAGGTATCAAAACAATGAATAAACAATTCCGATTATTAGTTTTTGCATTCATGCTGTTTGGTGTTGCTGATTACGCAATGGCCGGCAAGACGGCCTATGAACAGCAACGTAACAGATTGATCGATATGATTCAGACGGATGTCAGCTCGACGAGCCATTTTCTCGGCAAAGGCGAACTGGACGAGCGGGTTTTGCAGGCATTGCGTAAAGTGCCCCGTCATGAATTCGTGCCGGAGGCGCAACGTCCTAATGCCTATCTAAATAGGCCCTTGCCGATCGGGCACGGGCAAACAATCTCTCAGCCATATATAGTTGCGATCATGACCGATTTGCTCGAGCTCGATGAAAATAGCCGCGTATTGGAAATCGGAACCGGTTCGGCCTATCAGGCAGCCGTTTTGGCCGAGGTGGCCGGTAGCGTGTATACGATAGAAATTATCGAGGCCTTGGCGGATCGGGCCGCGCGCGATCTTAAACGTCTAGGCTACGATAAAGTGCAATCGCGCGCGGGTGACGGATATTACGGTTGGGAAGAGGCCGCGCCGTTTGATGCGATCATGGTGACTGCGGCGGCCAGTCATATTCCACCGCCGTTGATCAAACAATTGAAACCGGGCGGGCGCATGATCATTCCGGTCGGCGGCCGTTTTACCGTGCAGCATCTCGTACTGGTGAACAAGGATCAACAAAACCGTATTACGAGCCGACAGTTATTGCCGGTTAGGTTCGTGCCTTTAACGGGAGATCGTTAAACCATGACACGAAGACCGGCTTTTCCGTTGTTATTGGCGATTGCGGTCACTTCGTCCGGCTCGTTGGCCTATGAAGTGCTGTTGATGCGCTTGTTTTCGATTGTACAGTGGCATCATTTTGCCTATTTGATCATCAGTTTGGCCTTGCTCGGTTACGGTGTGAGTGGCGTGTTTTTGGCGTTCAATCGGGAGCGGTTGATTGGCATCTATGGCTTGGCTGTTACTGTAAATTTATTATTATTCGGTATCGCCGCGCCCGGCTGCTTTCTCATGGCGCAACAAATTCCGTTTAATCCGGCCGAGCTGTTGTGGGCGCCGGAACAGATCGGGTATTTAAGCGGTTTGTATTTATTACTGGCATTGCCGTTTTTTTTCGCCGCGAATGTCATTGGCTTGTCCTTTTTCCGCTATCGCCGCGATGTCTCGTTGATTTATGCGGCTGATTTATGCGGAGCGGGCATCGGTAGTCTGAGTATCATTGCCTTATTGTTCGTCTTATTCCCGGAAAAAATATTGCCGGTCATCGGCGGTTTGAGCATTGTTGCCAATGTATTAGTGCAGCGTTTGTTCTACCGACGATGGAGCGTCGGGGTTAAGTTTACCGTCGGTGCAGCAACCTTGGTCGCGGTTTTCGTGCTGGTCTTGCAAGATTGGACTCTAACCGTCTCTCCTTATAAAGATTTGAACCAGCAACTGAGAATTCCGGGAACTAAAGTCGTCGAGAATTATTCCAGTCCGCTGGGTTTTTTAAGCGTCATCGAAAGCACGCAAATGCCGCTACGTCATGCGCCCGGATTGAGCCTGAATGCCGACGCCGAACCGCCCGAGCAACTGGGCGTTTTTACCGATGCCGACAATTTGTCGGCGATCTCGCGTTATGACGGTAATCCGGACAATCTGGCTTATTTGGATCAAAGCACATCGGCCTTGCCTTATCATTTGCAAGCCCTCGGAAAAGCGTTGATTTTGGGGGCGGGAACCGGGAGCGATGTGTTGCAGGCACTTTATCACGAGATACCGGCTATCGATGCTGTCGAGTTGAATCCGCAAATGATTGCTTTAGTCAAGGATAAGCATGCCGATTTCGCCGGCCATATTTACAGCGATCCTCGGGTTCAGTTGCATACCGCCGAGGCGCGCGGTTTTGTCGCGACTTCTCGTGATCGCTATGATTTGATCAATCTTTCACTGCTCGACGCATTTGGCGCTTCGTCAGCCGGGCTTTACGCGTTGGCGGAAACCTATCTGTATACCGAGCAAGCACTCACGGCTTATTTGGAACATTTGACGGCGGGCGGTTATCTGAGCATGACGCGTTGGATCAAGATGCCGCCGCGCGACATGCTTAAATTAATCGCGACCGCAAGTCGGGCGCTACAAGCGTTGGGAAACGAAAATCCCGATCAAAGCATCGTGTTGATTCGCAGTTGGCAAACCGCGACGATGCTGATCAAAAACGGGGCGTTTTCCGAAGCGGAGTTGGCCGCATTACGGCGATTTTGCGATGAACGAGGCTTCGATGCCGATTATTATCCGGGAGTTGTCGAGACTGAAGTCAATCGCTTCAATATTTTACAGGAACCGTATTATTATCAAGCGGCAACGGCATTGCTTGGCGAGGAGCGCGAAGCGTTTATCGCCGACTACAAATTCAATATTGCACCGGCCACCGACGACCGGCCGTATTTTTTTCATTTCTTCAAATGGCGAACCTTACCTGAAATATGGTCGCTGCTGGGCCAAGGCGGTATGTCGTTATTGGAAAGCGGCTATTTATTGTTGATTGCCGGTTTAGTGCAGGCGGTCGGCGTCAGCTTTTTGTTGATCATCGTGCCGCTTTGGTTTTGGAAGCGAAAACTCGGTATCGAAGCCGGATCGGCGATGCATTGGCGTATTCTGCTATATTTTTCATGTCTCGGTTTAGCTTTTTTGTTCGTAGAAATAGCGTTCATCCAAAAATTTATTCTGATACTGCATCATCCGCTGTATGCCATTACCGTTGTGCTCAGTACGTTTTTGTTAAGCGCTGGTATCGGTAGTCATTTTTCCAAAAAACTGTCCGACCGAAATAACCGGCTATGGATTGGCCTACCGGTTGCCGCGATTCTGTTGTTAAGTGCAGCGTATATCTTGGAATTTCAAGTCATCACCGGCTTTTTATTGCAACGCAGCGAGTTCAGCAAGGTAGCCGGTTCGATAGCCTTGATCGCTCCGCTCGGATTCTTCATGGGCATGCCGTTTCCGATGGGCATGGCGAGCCTCGGGCGTAGCGTACCGGCTTTGATTCCATGGGCCTGGGGCGTTAACGGCTGTGCTTCGGTGATCAGCGCGATACTGGCAACGCTCATAGCGACCGAGTTCGGTTTTACCGTTTTGGTGTTTTCGGCCTTGTGGCTCTATGCTTTGGCAGCCTTGAGTTTTCCTGCCGGTGCAAACAGAATGCGCTAATTCAGAATAAGTCCATTTGTACCGGACCGGTTTTAAACCGGGAACAATCGAGCGCTTGCATCGTAGTTTCGAGTTTGAGACGACGTGCGGCGATGCGGAAGCGTTGCGCGATCAGGTCGGCAAAGACGCCTTCTCCGCGAAGCCGGGTACCGAAGCGCGGATCATTCGCGCGGCCGCTCCGGCAGTCGCGGATCCGATTGATCACATGTTGTGCTTGGCCGGGAACATGCATATTCAACCATTCTTCGAATAATTCCGACACTTCGAGCGGCAGCCGTATCAAAATGTACTCGGCGGATTGAGCGCCGGCTTCGGCTGCGGCTTTGAGAATGCATTCCAGTTCCGAATCGGTTAGTACCGGGATCACCGGTGCAACCATGACATTGACCGGAATTTTATTCTCATGCAGTCGTGTAATGGTTTGCAGTCGGCGCTGCGGCGAACTTGCTCTAGGTTCTAGTGTTCGGGAAAGTTCGGGCTTTAATGTGGTGAGTGAAAGATTAACCTGAACTAAATTGTTTTCGGCCATCGGCGCCAATAAATCAATGTCGCGTTCAACCAGGGCGGATTTGGTCGTAATTGTGCAGGGATGACGGAACTCGCTCAGTACTTCGAGTATTTCCCGGGTGATACGGAAGCGGCGTTCGATGGGTTGATACGGGTCGGTGTTGGCGCCTAAAGCAATCGATGAACAGCGGTATTTTCGGCTTTGAAGCTCTTTTCGCAATAATTTTGCAGCTTCGGGTTTTGCCGTGAGTTTGGTTTCGAAATCCAGTCCAGGCGACAAGCCCAAATAAGCATGAGTCGGGCGCGCGAAACAATAGATGCAGCCGTGTTCGCAGCCTCGATAGGGATTGAGCGATTGTTCGAATGGAATATCGGGCGATTGGTTACGGCTGATGATCGTTCGGGCGGTTTCCAGGGAAACTTCAGTGCGTAGCTGTGCAACGGCGTCAAAATAGTCCCAACCGTCGTCGAACGCCTCACAAGTTTCCAAGTCATAGCGGCCGTTCGGGTTAGCGGTTGCGCCTCGGCCTTTATGGGGTGGGTTGGTCATTATCGTTTGAGTTGGACTTTAGTCTGCGATCGCGGCCATGCCGGCCGCGATTGAAAATTGATCCGGCGATCGATTTTACATTTTATGGCCTTTCATCATTTTATGCATTTTCATCATTTGCATGTGATGTTGTTCCATTAGCTTTAATTGTTCGTCCTTGAGTGCTTGTTGTTTAGTAGGGTCTTTTTCGGCCAAGATCTTATTGGTTAATGCATGCAATTTGAGCTGATAGTCTTGTTTCATTTTTAGATGCTCGCGCATTTTGCCATGATCCATCTCGCCCATGTCACCCATGCCGCCCATTCCTCCCATTTTCCCATGGTCCATTTCTCCCTTGCCTTGCATCTTGCCCATATCGCCC
>SLIO01000171.1 GCA_007135635.1 Methylomicrobium sp.
AAATTAAACTGAAATATTATGACTTCCTTTTCCCTAACCGGATTCATCATTCGCCGCCCCTGTTGACATTCTCACTAGCCACACCCCTCACCTTCATAAAATAAGCTAGTTTTTGAGTAAAAGGAGTAATCCTCCCTTTTTATAGGAATGAGACGAATCATCGTCGCGCGGCGGACTGCCTCTCTTTCAAACGATGATTCCGTTTATTTCGCCTTCGGCCGATCTCGCAGATTTCGCATCTTGCAACGACAATAAGGTATTGCTGAGAATCGTCAGCGTCTCCGGATGGGTGCATCGACAATGCGATGCTGCCGGATGAATTTACCCAGGTCATTCGTACTTTTCACATTTAGGCCTTGGTATTTTATTTTGATATTCCATTCAAATGGATATCCCTTTTAAGTCAACATTTCAATCATAGGCTATGATTTGAACGGTTGAGTGAGGGTATTTCAGCCGGCATCGTTTCAGTCCGGTATTCGATACAATTTATCTTTTAATTAACAAAAACAATAATTTCGATATTCGTGGGGGAAAGATTATGCTTATGCGGAAATGGCAATCGATCGATTTGGATGCCTACCGGCAAATCGGAGATTCGGACGTCGATCGCTTGGTCGCAGAAGTATTGCCGGACCAGCAGGGAGAATCGTCCGGCCGTTTCACTTATAATGCACTGTTGTTGCTTGCCGATAAATTGATAGCAGCGCCGGAATTGGCGGTTATCGAGGATTCGATGTTAAGCCGCCAGTTGAAATCGATGCCGAAACCATTGACCGATTACTATGACCCGATGGAGGCGCCCGATTGGGTCGACTCGGCTAAACTGGCCCTGGGCGCCAAGCTATGGCAGGATAATACGCTGATCACCCTTATCACGTTATATGCCGCTAGTTTGCCGGCGTGTTATTTGATGAAAAACGGTATTCCGGCACTTTATCAAACCGAAAAGCTGCGCGAGAAAAAATACATATTTCAGCGCATCTACGAAACGGGTTTGATGCTGGCCGCGACGATGGATCAAGGCGGTATTAAAATTGTAGAGGATACCGACTTTGAGGACGATCAATTACTCCTGGGCGTTTTACAAAAACTGGATAGCGATGGGCAATGGCAGCGACAAGGGCGCAGCTGTTGCCGGACGGCCGGAAATCCGGATATCCCCCTCGAACCTGCATTGATCCGGTCGGAAATTGAAAAATTACGCGGTAAACCGAAACGTTATTTATGGGGCAAAGGCTATATTGCCGCTAAAAAAGTCCGGTTTTTACATGCATCAATGCGCTTTATGCTCACTCAGCCGGGAAGCTGCCGCCCTTGGGGCAATAAAGAGAATCCCCAGTCGCTGGCTGAAACCATGAGTCACCGAAAGTCGCCATGGGATACCGAAAGATATGGCGTCCCGGTCAATCAAGAGGATTTAGCCTATACCTTGCTGACCTTTGGTTTGGCCATTCCGAGGGGGCTTGAAACCTGGGGCTTACCGCTTAGCCTTGAGCAAAAAGAGGCCTTTCTGCATTTATGGCGTTTGATCGGCTACATCATGGGCGTTGATCAGGCATTATTGACCGATAATTGGGATGAGGCGCAAGCACTTTACGAAACGATACAACAGAGACAAGCCGGGCCTTCCGATGAGGGAGTCGTTCTGACCGAAGCGCTGATGGGTTTTCTTGGCGATTACATGCCTCATTTACCGGGGTTAGCGCACCGGCTTTCGGCCGCGATGATCATCAATCAACTAGGGCTGGAACATGCATCATTCATTTTAGATGAAACACTCATCAAGGAAACGCGTACATTTTGGCGCTGGCCAATATATAAAATGGCTGCAAAATCTTTTCGCGGCTATTTGATCATGCGAGAGAAGGTGTTCAAAAGATTCAAACATCTCGGCGGTTTGACCGCTAACCGTATTCATGAGGCCAGCGAGTTATTGATTGACAGTTGGCAGGACGGTTATAGTCGAAAGCCGTTTTTCGTGCCGGCCGATGCTTCGACATGGGTGCGCGCTCCGGGAATCGATGAAGAATTTTTAAGCCTATTGCGGCAATGGCGACGTAAATTATTCGCGAATATCGGTATTGGTTTATTGTTCTTGATCATTGCGATGTTTGGATTGACGGCATCGGTGCCGATCGGTTTGATTTCGGGATGGGCGTCATTTAAAGCGACCTTGGTCGTTGCGGCATCGTCATGGGTTATTTCGCTAGCCTGGATGCAGTTCAGACTGCCGGTTGTATTCAAGATGAGGCCGGGTAACGACGATTTTTTTTAGCCGCTAACGATACAATCGCCATTGCTATGGCGTAAGGGCTTGTCAATAATTAGCGTCATCCGTGTTTTTTATCCTTAATTTATACAAAGTGGGGTTATTCTTGCAAATGCCTGTCCACAAACCGATTTGGAGTCAGTTACCCAAATTGGCCGCTAAATTAGCCGCCTTTGACCAAGCGCCCGTCGCTAATTTATGGGCCGACGCGTCAGGGGCTATCGGCTATGCCAATGAACGTTTTTTACAGACTTTCGGTTACGGTAATGACGAATTGAACGGTATATTATTAAATCGTTTAATTCCG
The DNA here is from genome assembly GCA_007135635.1 of Methylomicrobium sp. Lineage (GTDB taxonomy): Bacteria > Pseudomonadota > Gammaproteobacteria > Methylococcales > Methylomonadaceae > Methylotuvimicrobium. The sequence continues at coordinate 2,580 of SLIO01000171.1, forward strand.
TCGCTCGATGTCGATCAATGGCGGCAAGAATGGTGGGCGCTTATCGAAAATGATCGCTATCTTCCTATTTTTCCTCTGACCTGGCGACACAGCAAAGGGATTCGCATGGAATATAATGCGTCAGTGTCCCGAATCGATGTTTCCGGCTTGAGTTTTGCTGCATTTCATTTGTGGCCCAAATCGTTACAGCAAAACAATAACGCTGCATTGGAACAAAACGATGTGTTAACTGTGTTGCAATGCTTGGGTGAAAGTGTTTGCTTACTGGATGACTTGGGCGTGATTCGTTTTGCCAATCCGGCGTTGTGCAAGTTGGTCGGCGGTGCCGAATCGGATCTGGTCGGTGTTCCACTGCTTGAAATCGTATCGCCGGCAAAGTCGCATTTAACCCGGGTTTGGGATGTGTTACGGAAAAAAAGGTCCGAAACCGAATGCGAATTTGAAAATCTAGCCGGAAAGTCGCTGCATGTGCGAATGACATCGGCGCCCTTGCAAGCTTACGGGCAAGGTTTAGCTAATTATTTGGTTAGTTTTGTCGACATCACCGAGCAAATAAAAATAGCTCGCGAGTTGGAGGCACAAAATGCCAGCTATGAGCGCCTGGCATCCAATGTACCCGGATTCATTTATAAATTCCGGATGACGCCCGATGGCGTTTTTTCATTTCCTTATGCAAGCCGAGGTTGTAAGGAAATATTTGGCGTCGAGCCGGCCGCTGTCGCTAACGACGCGACTCCTATCGTACATACGATACATCCGGACGATCTCCCGGGCTTTCAGAATAGCGTATTGGATTCGGCGATTCATTTATCCCCTTGGAGCTTCGAGGCTCGCCAGATGACTGCCGAAGGGGAATGGAGATGGTTCCATGCCGCGTCCAGGCCGCATTTACAGGATAACGGCGATATTATTTGGGAAGGCTTGGTCATGGATGTGACTGCCCGCAAGCGATCCGAGGAAGAATTGGCCAAGGCAAAATTGGCTGCAGAAGTCTCGGCAAAAGCGAAGGCCGAATTTTTGGCGAATATGAGCCATGAGATCCGGACGCCGCTGAATGCAATCATCGGTCTGAATCGCCTGGTGCTAAAATCGGAACTGAATGACGTGCAACGGGATTATTTGCACAAAGTTCAGCTATCATCGGAAAATCTGCTCGGCATTATCAATAATATTTTGGACTTTTCCAAAATCGAATCGGGCAAGCTCGATGTCGAGCATGTCGAATTCAATTTGGATGCGGTATTGGAAAATATCGGCGCGATGCTTGAGCCGGTCGCGGCTGAGAAACACTTGGATTTGTTGATCGATCGCGGACTGGGTGTCCCATTATGCATGATTGGCGACTCGCTACGCTTGATTCAAGTTCTGACCAATTTGTGCAGCAATGCCATAAAATTTACCGCACAAGGCGAAGTCGTCATTTCGGTTAAAACCAAGGGAGACCATCAGTTACGTTTCAGCGTTAAGGATACCGGAATCGGCTTATCCGAAAAACAAAAAAGCCGGATTTTCGATTCGTTCACGCAGGCAGATAGTTCGACGACACGCCATTTCGGCGGAACCGGGTTAGGCTTGACGATCAGTAAGCACTTGGTCGAAATGATGGGCGGCGAGCTCGATGTTGACAGCGCCGAAGGCGTAGGTAGCGAATTCTATTTTACGTTACCGTTGAATGTCGTCCCCGATAGCAAACCCGTCGATAAAATACCGGCCGAGTTGGAAGGCTGGCATGTGTTACTGATTTGCCAAAATGAAACCGCCTGCGGGATATTTGAAACCATGCTGCACGATTTGCGATTTAAAGTGACTCTGTGCTCGCTCGGCAAAATGAACTTGCGGGAGATATTGCAGCAAAACCAGCATTCCGAGGGGGCCTCGCTGGAATTGGTTCTACTGGATTGGAAAATGAATGAAGCCGATAAGGCGGATATTCTCGAAGCGTTGGAAACGAGTGCGTTCGGTAATAAGACACCGATCATCATCAATGTTTCGTCGCTCGAAGCCGAAAGTATCAAAAAAGTATCGGGAGAATCCGCAAATATTACGCTGATGAATAAACCTAGCACGCCGTCTTGCCTAATGGATGCGATTTTAAATGCTTGCGGAAAAGAGG
>SLIO01000091.1 GCA_007135635.1 Methylomicrobium sp.
AATCGGATTCCGGTTCTTCGGATTTAGGGTCGTTACCGATAGCCTCGACCGCCCGATCATCGATCGACTCTGTTACCGGGGTCGCTTCGGCAGGATCGCTCTGTTTCACCTGAACGGTCACCGGTTTGCTCGGCGTTCTCACTCTAATTTCCGGAGCCAATGCCGCGCGAAGTCTTGTCGATACGATCGGTTCGGGGCATTCGCCGAAGATTTCGACCGCGCGCACGGCATTGAGATTTTGCGCTCGTATGTCCTCGCGCGTAACACCGGTGAATTTCCATTGACCGGCCAGATTGAAAGTACGGCGTATCGCTTTACCTGTTACCTGCAGCAATTGCTCGGACAAAGCCCGGTCGATCAAGGCAATATGCCTGGCCGTAAACACGCTGCGGGCCAAATCGTCGTAATCGGCAACCAAGTAGGCGCCCATATAGCCATAGGGATTCTGGAAAAATATCGGCACATGGAGCGGTTCCAGCGAGTTGGCGACCTGGATGTCGAAACCTTGGAGTTCGGTCATGCGCTTGTTTAACCAAGCGGTCTTTTCCTGGATCAGCTTTTTGCTTTCCTCCAGGGATTGCTCGATTCGCAATAAAAACCAATCGGCAAAAGGATCGTCGGCTTCCGACGACAGCCAGATCAATTTCATGCGGCGACCGAAATCCATAAGGCCGATGATCGGCTCGACCTGCGGACTGCGCTTTCGACCGACGACTAACTTTTGGGCTTGCCGGGTTTGTATCGTCATCCGGGTCTGACTCCGAAGGCCGCCCGGTTGCTCGAAAATCGAACGCGGCGATCGGACCGTTTCGGCTTGTGTCGGTTCAGTTTCAAAGAAAGCATTCATCATTCCGTCCTCTTGCTGTTGTGATAGACCTGTGCGACCCGCACAGGTCCAAAAAAACGATTTAGGGTGTGCGGGTCGCACAGGGGTAAAAATTCATTCTTCGAACAGGCCAAGCCCAAACATGACGGATTGAATCCGATTCGACGTATTACAATCGTGGCCGGATCGTTCGGTCTTGATGCTGGGGTGTGCGACCCGCACAGGGTAAAAAGTCAATTCTCGTCTCGTTGGCCGGCATCCGTTCGTTTCATTGTCGGCGTTACGGATGCGTGATCGCAGATAACATTCGGATTTTTCTCCCACTGTACGGCATACCCGGATCTTTCCGTTTGACTCTGGGTGTGCGGGTCGCACAGGTCTTTTTCGTTTGGTTTAAGGGTGTGCGGGTCGCACTCCCTCATTTCGGTTTTCCCCGCCGGTTTAATGCGTCGCGCAGTCGTTGCGTGGGATTAGGGTTCCTGGGTTGGCCGGATGTCGTCTTACCGTCTGCGACCGCTTCTTGTTCGGGCTGGCTCATCTGGGCGAGCGCCTGTTGTTTTTGCCTGACTTGCGCTTCTGCGTTACGTTTTCGTTCGCGGTTTTCCCGATAACGAATGCTCAGACTGGTCAGCAAGGTGTTCCCCTTCGCCTGTTCGTTGCAGAGCCAAGCCAGATAAGCCACAGGATTACGGATCGGTTTGCTGCTTTGGCGTTTGGCTTCGATCTGCGCGGCGGTTTCATCGAGAAAGCTCTGCCGATGTTCCGGATCGATGGCTTTCAGGTACAGGCAAGCCAGTTCCCGTTCGCTGGCGTTGAAGTCGGGCGGAAAAATCAGCGCGCTCGTTTGCTCATCGTCTGTTCGATTTTTCGATTCCGGCGAATTTGTAGTAGTAGTTTTTTTATTAAAACTACTACAACTACTACTTGTAGTAGTTGTAGTAGTATATGGGCGAGCGCGGTCAATTTGCTTAACCCCGATCTTATCTGATTGATTTTCCTGTGTTTCTTTTTGGTTCCGAGCCGGGTTAATCGTATTGACCCGGGTCGTTTGCGCCAGGTCAATTAAATTGACCCGGTGTCCCGAGTTAAGCAGATTAACCCGGTCTTGGCCGTTGACTCGACGAAAAAAGTCATTGATGGCCGATGTTGAACCGGGTTGGTCGTCGATAAAAGTGTGTTGATTGGCGATCGAATCATGAACTCCTTGCCAGATCGCACTGGCAATACGCCTGATTTGCTTGTGTTGATGCTCACGTTGTTGTTTCACGAAGGTTATATAATCGGTATCCAGATACATCGCATCGGTGATGGAAATGGGGCTATCGTGGATCGCATAGATATGTCCCTTGAACCGCCCGCTCTCATGACGCAGTTCCGAACACATCGATATCCAGCGGGTCAAGCGCAGGACGAACAGCACTTTCGATACGGTCGGCTTGGAGTAGCCCAATTGCGCTTGTAATAACCGGTGCAATGACAAGATGACGGCCGAACCGGCCAGCGCTTGAGTTCGAATGATGCCCCAACAGCGGACATCGATCGCATCCAAGTCGGGATCCACCCAGATGGATCGCGGTATCGCGTCTTGCCAATGACCGAGATAGAGCAGCGAATCGGTCGGCGACTGCTCCGAAGTCGCCGGCTTGATCGATTCGAGTTCACCGGCAATCCGCTGCGCAAGTCGCCTGACCGATTCGGAAATGGAAGCCGTGGGAATGTAGGTCATGCCGCATGCCACCGAACATCAATTCGATCCGCCGTTATAGACGCCTTCGAGGCGGCCGGCGAACCATTCCTGGATCAATGGCCAGATCGCACTAATTTTGACTTGGGTTTGCTGGTGGACATACAGCAACCGCTCGGCGATAGAGAGCGATGCCTGTTCGGTCTCCCGCCAATGCTCCCAGATTCGGGCTTGTTCGTCTTCCGAAGGAATCGTTGGTCGGCCGTCGGCTTTGGGCAGGTTCAGATATTTCCGGTAACCGGCGGTATCGGTGCTGGTCAAGCCGAACAAGGCGCGCATCACCGGCAAGGAAGCGCCTGCCGTCAACAGTTGCAGGATCAATTCGCGCTGCCGGATGCGCCGGCCGCACAACATCATTGCGGCATCCAAGGCGTCGGAATCGAAACGGATCTGCATGTAGGCGGCCTTGGTGGTTGCCGCCATTTCGTGGATTTCCTGGGCACTGAGCGCCAGGATCTTTTCGATTTGATCGTTGCGCAGTCCCAAGCGGTGGGGCGTTTCATAATCGCCTTCCGCCGCCATACGGGATACGCACATCAATGTATGCAAAGCTAATTCGGCTTGTAAGTTCATAGTAACCTCGATGCTATGCTGAACGCCGGGTGGGCCATAGCCGTGTGGATGAGAAACGATGACGGATCAGACGGCAAGTTTCCATCAATCTAACGATATCGTTGAAAACCGAGTCCCCGATCACCTCCGGATTCTGAAGCACTTCATGCGGATACATCGCCAGACTCGGCGCCGGTCCGACTAATTGATGCAATTGTTTCGCCTTATCGGCGGTAAAGAGACGATACAAGGCGGTATGCTCCCAAAGCGACATGCGCTCTTCACTGACGCTCTGTTCGGCAATCCCCAGCAATAACCACCAAAGCCCCCAACTATCATGGGACGTAAACGCCTGGTCGGGTTTTTCGATGACGAACCCCATACCCTGAGCGATCGGCAAGACCAGGTGTTCCTTGTCAATGGATTTGGCGATACGCTTGGCTAATGCATAAGAACGGTCCTGCAGCGATTCCAATCCGGCATCGTCGCGCATTGAATCGGCTTCGCTCAAATCGGGAGCCAGGAAATCATCGAGTCGTTCGGCCTCTTCCGCCCTAGCCTCCAGAGGATCGGTTGTCTCGCCATTCGCATCGTGTTTAGCTGTGATGTCGGGTTTGTGCGCCGGTTTTTGCTGTTGATTATCGACGGAATGCGTTGGCGGATTGTCGGACGTCGAATTTGCATTGGCGATGGCTGCATCCGGGTGCCTGGCGTCATCTGCATCGACTGGCTGTTGTATTGAATTTGGCTGGTATTCAGCGTCAGCGGCTGATTGCTTGAACAACAGCGCATCGACTTCCATCCGCACGCGTTGAGTGGTTGTGTCCATATAGCCTGCCAGCTTTTTATCCAATGCCCGGCGTACCGCATCAAAATCCCAATGTTCGCCGTCATGCGCCGACATGACATCGGCAAACAACGGCGCAAAGTGATCGGTCTTATCCTGACAGTATTGTCGGTACGCCTTTTCGGTATTCTTGATTGCATCGATTCGGTTGGCCCCGAGTCCGCTGCGTAACGCAACGGGAATCGATTGATCCAACTCCAGCGCATAATCGAAACGGATTAGATGCCGCCGCGATAAGGCATAGCCCTTTGCTTTGATGCGTTGACAAAATTCACTGCGCGAAAAGGCCGTTCCGGCTTCCGCTTCCATCTGGTTCTGTAACTCCCTGATCGCATAGGCCTTATCGATCAAGGCCATGTCTCCGCGTAGTTCATTTTCTATGAGATGGGAACACAACACCGAGGATTCCGATTGCCAGGGGACGAACAGACAATGCACACGATTGAAGCTTTCATCGCCCGTCTCTCGGTACAGTTCATTGAGAATGGCCAACCGGGTATTACCGCCCGACTGCACCATGTAACGGGTTTCGCCCGGACGGCGAGTCACATTGAAAGGATTGTTCAAACCGCGCTGTTCGCGGATTGATGTTTTGAAATTCGTATTAATGAACACACTTTTAAACATCGCTAATCGCGTCGTCAATTCAATGTGTTCTGAGGAATCGCCCGGCTCCAAAACGATGAAAAGGCGTGTCCGTCCAGATTATTCG
>SLIO01000155.1 GCA_007135635.1 Methylomicrobium sp.
ACCATGTCGATCAAAAAAAATCATCCTGATCTGTATCTTGATTTATCGGCTATCGCGAAAGGTTATGGAGTCGATCAAGTCGGTTTGCTGTTGGAAAAACGAGGTATAAGGGATTATTTGGTTGAAATTGGTGGCGAGCTTCGTTTGAGAGGACGCAAACCGGATGGCAATGCTTGGCGTATTGCAATAGAAAAACCGTCCTCAGAGCAACGCATGATACAGAAAATCGTATCGATTACCGATACATCGGTGGCAACATCCGGAGATTACCGAAACTTTTTTGAAGCGGAAGGGGTCAGATTTTCACATACAATAGATCCAAGAACGGGAAGGCCAATTAATCATAACCTTGTTTCAGTGACGGTATTAAGCGACACAGCAATGGAGGCCGATGCGTGGGCGACTGCCTTTATGGTCTTAGGTGCCGAGGAAGGTTTACGATTGGCGGAGCAGCAGCATATTCCTGTCTTGTTTATTAACAAAACCGAGCAGGGGTTCACTGAAACTTCAACCTCGGCGTTTATCGATTACTTTAAGGAGTGACAATGACTTATTTTTTAGTAACATTTGCATTCATGCTCATTGTTATTGCAATAATGGCAGTGGGCGTTTTTTTTGGAAGAAATGCCATCAAGGGTTCATGCGGCGGAGCCGATAAAGGCGATTGCGTTTGCATTAAAAAATGTGATAAAAGAAAAAACATGGAAGCGGAAGGGCGAGTCTAAAGTTGACAGATGCCTAAGGGTTTCTTTTGTTGATATACTTCGCGCGGTCAGATTTCCAGCAAATGTGGCCGTGCGAAGTACAATAATAACCATAATCAGGAGTTATACCATGCTGGCTAAAATTACTATTGCCGATTATATGACCAAAAAAAATATGGTCACACTCAAGGAAGATGCCAATGTCATCGAAGCAATCAAACAATTGCTTTCCCATAAAATTACTTGTGCTCCCGTGATAAATGGTCAAGGCAAGTTAGTCGGCATGTTTTCCGAGAAGGACAGCATGAAAGTCGTTTTGGAATCGGCTTATAACCAAGGTTCGGCCGGTAAGGTTTCCGAATTTATGACCAAGGATATCGTTTCAGTCGATGCGGAATCGAGCATTGTCGATATTGCAGCAAAATTCAAGGATTCTACGATTAGAAGTTTTCCCGTTTTTCGAGATTCCGAACTTGTTGGCGTGGTCAGTCGCACCGATGTACTGAAAGCCTTGGTCAATCTGTAATAAAGGTTGTCTTGACATTGTGACTGGTCGGACTTATTACTGGCATGACTACGAAACGTTCGGAACAGATCCAAAACGTGATAGGCCGGTTCAATTTGCCGGAATTCGTACCGATTATGACTTCAATGTTCTGGGCGAACCGCTTGTCATTTACTGTAAGCCCGCACTCGATTGCCTTCCTGAGCCTGTTGCGTGTTTAATTACAGGCATAACTCCGCAAATTGCCGAAGCAAAAGGCGTTTGCGAAGCTGAGTTTATTGAAACGATTTCTCGCGAAATCGCTCATCCTAATACGTGCACCCTTGGTTACAATAATATTCGTTTCGACGATGAGGTGACGCGCAATGCTTTGTATCGAAACCTTTATGACCCTTATCAACGGGAGTGGCAAAACGGTAATTCGCGTTGGGATTTAATCGATGTAGTAAGGGCTGCTTACGCGCTTCGTCCCGGCGGTATTGAATGGCCGGTAAACGATGAGGGACTTGTTACTTTTCGATTGGAAGAACTCACCAAGGTTAATGGTATCGAGCATGCGATGGCTCACGATGCTCTGGCGGATGTTTACGCAACGATTGCCGTGGCTAAACTGATTCGTGATGCGCAACCGAAACTGTATAAATTTCTTTTTGATAACCGAGTAAAATCTGCTGCAAACCATTTGTTGCAATTAGGTAGCTTTAAACCGATCGTTCATATTTCAGGAAAATACCCTGGCAGAAATTATTGTTTAGCCGTGGTTTTGCCGATTTGTCGGCACCCTACCAATAACAATGGAGTCGTGGTTTACGATCTTTCTAGTGATCCTGAGATCTTACTCAGTTTGAAGGTCGATGAAATCAAGCAAAGAATTTTTACTGCCACGAAAGATCTACCGGAAGGAGTCGAACGGATTCCGCTAAAAACCGTGCATGTCAATAAATGCCCTGTGCTGGCGCCGATAGCGGTCATAAGGCCTAATGAAGTAACTAGGCTTAATATAGATATCGATCGTTGCTATCGTCATATCGATAAAATCCGAAACAATTCTTCGATCGTACAAAAAATTGCCCAAGTTTTTGAAACGGTTTATCCGGAGTTTGACGCCGATCCTGATTTGATGATTTACAGCGGCGGATTTTTCAGCGATTCCGACAAAAAAGCGATGGAGAAAGTTCATCAAACTCTTCCTGAGGATTTGGCGAATTTGTGTTTAAATTTCAGTGATCCGCGTCTGCCGGAAATGTTTTTCCGTTTTCGAGCTCGGAACTATCCTGAAACATTAAGCGAGGAGGAGTGGACTCGATGGACAAAGGATTGTGCTAAGCGTTTGACCGGTGCTGTTAGCAATAGTATGACTATCAATGAGTATTTCAAAAAAGTGCAGGAGTTGCAATCCGATTGCTCGCGGGATCCAGATATTCTATCGGCATTGCAAGAATATGCGAGGGATAAAATGAGACGTTTGTCGATTGTCGGTACGGATTCAAAATGATTTTAATAATCCTAAATTCGACAGTTAAATCATGAATCACATGAAGTTTATGAAGTATTTCCAGAGATTACCTAAACATTACCGCTAACCTCTTGTGGGTCAAAGAAAGTTCTATGAAAAAAATAACAAGTTATTGAATTAACTTATTATTCTTCATGGTGAAATGCTTTTTTTAAGATAATGGTTCTTTACTCTGAATGTGCTCGATGATAAGGGGACTAGGCTGACAAGTGTTGGAGGCGGGGCGGATTTTTGCTCCTGCAAAATCCGCATTCACGCCATCCTTGGCGCTTGCGGGTTTTTGCTCTTCGACTGCTAAGTTTCAGGGATGGTGTGAATGCTGAAGTATTTTCTGCCCTGTATTGTCCTACTTCATGCCATCCTTGGCATCATGCAAAATCCGCATTCACCCAGCACCTAAATTCCATAGAATATTGACTATAATTAATAATCTTCGTGTGCTAGGTGAATACGTCCTTGTAGGCTTTATAATCCCTCTCGCCTGCTAGAGAGGGATCATAGAGCCTTCACCGGCAACCCTGGCCTCTCTGAAATCCGGTGCCGATATTTGATGTGCTAAAAGGTATATAAAAAACATTTGTCATAATCGAGCGTTTTTTCTTTATATTCATTGCTAACGAGATGTTGGGTCAAGCACATGTTTCAATTTTTGGTTGAGCGCTTAAATCTGAGGGATCAGTGAAAAATTCTTTTTTTTTAGTGATCCCCGCCCAACAGGATATTCCTGAAAGATTAAGAATATTCGAAGAAAAGGCGTTGCAACATTGGTTGGATGAGCTGCCGGTTGCCAATCCTGGCTTGTCTACGCGATTAATATACGATTTTTTGAAAGAGTTTAATGGCTTGGCCATGAGCGCTCAGATTCGTCTCGATGCGCTGGAAATATTAAGCTTTCGAGTATCCAGTGTAGAGGAATATTTGCGCTCCAGATTAATGCAAGAGGGGTTTCCGAAAGAGCCTGATGAGCACAAAATCTTTAATGTATTGATCGCAATTGAAAAAGAGTTATCGCTCGGCTATTGGATTGTTGTAAAAGAGCTTACTCGCAAAAGCTTAGGCTGGTTTCAAGGTAAGAGTGCTCCTTTATCTATTCAAAGAGCGATCAGAGGCCTGAGCAACATTGTCGTCAGTTATTATCTAATGAATTTACCGGTACCGGATTGGGTTTGGATAGATATTCATTCGCTGTATCGTTTAAGCGTGAAAATCAAAAAAGATTCGACTAATGTTTCCAAGAGTCATTTGGAGCCTGGGCAAGGGCTTTCTGTGGGAGATTGCTATAGGCAAATTTTGTTGATCTGCTTAGCCGAACCATCCGGGCTTATGCAAAAAGAGGTATTGCAGGTATTTAATTTCATTGAACAACACAGCGCCCATTTGGTGATTGGTCAAAGCCCCTTCGAGACTCAACCGAATCAATGTATTATTTTGACGGATGAGGATCAAGGGCCGCATTTTATATCGGAATCTACTCCGCCCTCGGATGCTTCGGTTTTATATTTGGGTTTTAATAAGCTAATAAAGATACTTCAAAATAAACCCAAGTATGTCTCGAAGCAGCAAGCGCGTTTTAGTTCATTAATGTTAATAAAAGACGATGAAGGTGTATTGCCTGCTGAATTATTAGACTATCTGATTTCAAGATGGACCGGAATCGAGTTTCATGGTGTGCCGGTGTTCGGTGACAGGTTGGAACGTTATTTTTGCATTGGACTGGAAGCGTGTCACGATTTGCTTAGCGGAGATTCAGCATCTAAATTAGGTGAGCATGAGATGTTAGCTGAATCGGCTTCGGAAAGATCGTTGGCGTGTCAGTTCAACAATGCAGGCATGATCTCAATCGGTAGTTTAATCAGTTTTAGAAAAAAAAATTCACCAGTTTCTAAAAGGTCCCTGGGTGTTGTTAACAAAATAACTTCAGTTAAAGCTGACGGAAAGATTGGTTTTGAAATA
>SLIO01000285.1 GCA_007135635.1 Methylomicrobium sp.
CTTGCCTTCGGCATCGAGATACATGTCTTGGTGTGCGGCCAGCGGAGCTGTTTCCCGTCCGTCCAGCATCGTTTCGAAACCGTCGGAAGCGCGGTGCAACAACCAAAAACCGCCGCCGCCCAATCCGGAACCGACCGGTTCGACTACTGCCAATACCGCGCTGATCGCAACTGCGGCATCGAAGGCATTGCCGCCTTGATCGATCATTTCCAGCGCGGCATGGCTCGCCAACGGATGCGCGCTGGCGACTGCGACTTTGTTTTCCGTTGCATGGCCGGTCATGGCCGACAGCGACAGGAATACGGCCAGAACGGCAACGACCGGTATTTTTGCTAATTTCAAAATCGTCTCCTTGGTGTTTCATTGGTCTTGCGCAGAGGCGCAGGGTTTTTCCTAACGCAGGAACGTCACTAAAGACTTGTATTTTAGCCTATGCGACTTCGATATCGCTTATTGTTAATCAACGTTTGCGGAAACTTAAGCTCTGCGCCTCTGCGCGATTAATTATCAAGCTTTTGCAAACGCCGATCGATTGCATTAAGATTCTGCTCCTTACAGCAGACTGGCTACTCACTTAACGCGGGACAGCTTAAGGTTAATCCGTTCGTGGTGAGCTTACGGTTAATCCGTTCGTGGTGAGCCTGTCGAACCATGGGCGGATTAACCGTCCACCCTTCGACAGGGCTCTCCTGAGCGCAGCCGAAGGGCTCAGGGCGAACGGTTAATCCTTAGTGCTTTTGTCCCACCTTAAGTGGGAAGCCCGCAGACTAAACCACCTCAGCTTTAACCCTACTGCATCGTACGAATTGGAACAAAAAACTCAAGCATGACGCAACACAAAAGAACCTTAGGCTTCATCGGCATCGGACTGATGGGCAAACCAATGACTTTACGCTTGCTCAATGCGGGCTTTCGCGTCAACGTCTGGAACCGTTCCCGAGACAAGCTGTCGCCGGTCGTCGAAGCGGGAGCGCTTGCCTGCGATTCGGTCGAGCAATTGGTCCAGACTTCCGATATTGTTTTATTATGCCTGTCCGATTCGCAGGCCGTGGCTTCGGTCGTCGAGAACTCTATTCTTGACTCCGGCTCAGCGGGAAAACTGCTAATCGATCTTTCAAGCATCGACCCGAAAACCACGCGCCGGCTTGCCGGACTATTACGACAACGCTGCGGCATGACTTGGGTCGATGCACCGGTTTCCGGCGGCGTGCCGGGCGCCGAACAAGGTAATTTGGCAATCATGGCCGGCGGCGCCGATCACGATATCGAAACCGCGCGCGAAGTTTTGGCGCCGTTCTACCGCCAATTGACGCACTTGGGCGGAGTCGGTTGCGGCCAAATCGCAAAAATTTGCAATCAAATGATCGTCAGTTGCAATGTGCTGGTGATCGCTGAAATGATCGCCTTGGCGAAACGAGCCGGCGTCGATGCCGCTAAAATTCCCGAAGCATTGGCCGGCGGCTTTGCTGATTCGAAACCTTTACAAATCGTCGGGCCGGAAATGGCGAACGGAATTTTCGAACCGGCCAAATGGCGCGTCAAAACTTTGCTGAAAGACTTGAATATGGCGGTCGATTTGGCGTCCGATCAAGGCAACGCCATTCCTATGTCGGGCCTTGCCGCGCAATTGATGCAATTACACGGCAGCCAGGGGTTTCTCGAACAAGACCCGGCTACATTGATTAATCTATTCGAACGGTGATGAAAAAAGCTTTTCCCTCGCTCTCGCCTCTTTAGCGTGAGAACCGGAGAGAGCCATAGCGACCGAGCCTTAGATTGCCATGTCGTCCGGTAAGGCTATTGGTATTTTAGCGTTACCGACTTTGATAATCGCGACGTAGGCGTCGCTCCCACAACGCTAGTAATCCTCTTGCGGGAGCGATCCCCTGATCGTCGATCAATGCCATTAAGTTAAGGACCTTTCCGTTCGCCCTGAGCAAAGTAAGCGCCCTTCGGTCGCATGGCGTTACCATGAAACAATAGCTGTTTGACGTAATTTTTTGTATTTTTATATCCTGGCAAGTCATTGATTTTAAATATACAAAAAAGCTGTTTCTTGAGAGCCCTTCGGCTGAGCTCGGGAGATCCTTGTCGAAGGTGAATGGAAAGGTCCGAGTCGACAAGTTAACAAGCCCTTTAGCATTTGTATCACATACCGTTTTCAAAGCGTAGTGCTAGCTGGAAGCTTATGAAACGGTGCGCAGTGCGCAATTTATTTACCAACAACCGAACATTCCCGATGATCAATTTCAGCGCCAACCTCAGCATGCTGTTCACCGAATTACCGCTATTGGATCGTTTCGAGGCAGCCAAAAACGCCGGCTTCAGCGCGGTCGAGATTCAGTTTCCTTATAGCGAAAGCATCGATGCGCTTCGCGCCAAACTGGATGAAACCGGCGTGCAATTGGTGTTGTTCAATGTCGATGCGGATGATTTACTTCATGGCGGCGAAGGCTTAGCCGCAGTTCCGGAAAAACGCGAGCGATTTAAATCCGCTCTGGCCCAAACCGTCGACTATGTTAAGGCCTTACAACCCAAGGTGATCAACGTGTTACCGGGGCGCTGTGCGAATCCTAGCCGTCTCAACGACTACCTGAAGACATTTACCGTAAACCTGCAGTTGGCGGCCGACACTTTAGCGCCGCTAGGCGTCAACACGGTTTTCGAAGCGATCAACACCATCGACATGCCGGGCTTTATTATCCATAGCGGCGCGCAAATGCTCGATTGGCTCGAACGACTGAATCACCCCAATATTTTATTGCAAGTCGATACTTATCACTTATCGATGATGAACGAAGCCCCCGAAGCCCTCATTCGCAGGCACTCCGAGGCAATCGGTCACATCCAATTTGCCGATAACCCCGGACGCGGCCAGCCAGGGACGGGAGATATCGATTTCAAGCGTTTGTTCGACACGATACGGAATTCAGGCTATTCCGGTTGGACCGGAGCTGAATATAGGCCCGTCGGTCGTACACTCGACAGCCTGGATTGGTACGAACAATTCCGGACTCAATTAGTCTGAAATTTTTAGTGCGTTAAGGCTTAGTTATTGAGTATATTTAACACTTGAGCATGTATCAGTAAGATTACGTTCTTCATCGAACCTAAGTTGACCCTTTGCTCAAGGCGTTTCGACAATTAGAAAAAATATAAGGAAACACTATGAAAACCCTAAAAACTTTATTTGCTTTCTGCCTATTAATGCAATTCGGCTACGTCCATGCTCAAGGCAACTCCAGTATGCATGACGGACATGGCGCCGGCGGTGGCGGCGGTTCCGCTTGTCAGAAATTAAGAATCAACAAAAATAAACTGGTGCCGGCACATTTAGCCGAAGTCGCGCCTGAATCGGATATCACCTTCAATGCCTTCGGATTCGACAAACCGGAAAACCTCGTGGTCACCGTCAAAAAGATTCCAATTGAGATTACCACCGAATTCAAGGACCCTTTTTATGTCGTGCGAGGCAAACTGCCCCCCGAATTAAAAGGTACTCATGCGAGAATCAGCGTCAAGCTCCATTCACCGATCATTAAATGCATCAACGAAGACGGTTGGCTAGTCAAAATTTTGGAATAAACATCCTGGATACTGTCTGGAATTCGGGTTAGTTGCCGTTGCAAAGGTGCGCGATGCGCACCCTAGGGCTTAATATATCTTTTAAATTGTTAATGACCATAAGGTATCAAGCGTCAATTATTATCTTAAGATCTAATAAAACAGTCATTTTTTCTGAACTAAAAATCGGTAAATTCCGACAGCCTAGGATAGCGCTATCGATTACAAGCAATTGATTTACCGAAACACCCCCCCAAAAATTGATTTTACGAAGTAGGGGGCTAAACGATTAAAGTCATAGAACCAAACCCAACATATTAGGTCTACGCTTGTAATATTACGTTTAAAAAATGTCACCGTTATGATAGGGATAACATTCCTTTTGCTTTTGATAGTCATAAGCCCAGCTGTTGATGCCGATGTTTTTAAATGCATATCATCATCAGGGAAAATCACCTACCAAGGCAAACCTTGCACTCCCAATGCACAACAAGAAAAAATACCGATAGAACCCACCGACCCCCGTCAATTGGCCGAGGCCGAAAGACGACTCGCAATCTGGCAAATGGAACGGGACAAGCAAAAAGCCGAAAGACTGGAAGCCGAGAGAATGCAGCGCAAAGAACAACAACGCTTTGAGGAAGTTGAGGCGCTTAAACGCAGCGCGGAAGCACAACGTCTCCAAGCCGAAGCCGAATTAAGGCAGGCCGAAGCACTAGAGAATCAGTATCGAATGCCGGCTTACCCGTTGTATTATCTTCCCTATCAGTCAAGATTCCCCTACCGGGATCGTTATAGGAACAATGACCAACCTCCTAGAAGGCAAATATATGAGTCTAAATCGACTAGGACTACAAACTCCACGCGCCGCTAGTTCTTTAACCTAAAAAGAGCAGTTGGTAAGTGTTGTAGACCGTTCGTGCTGAGCCAAGTCGAAGCATGAAGGGTCTACAACACTTACACCGGATTGGTGAAGCTTCAAACTACCGTTCACCCTTCGACAGGGCTCTCAAGAAACAGCTTTTTTGTATATTTAAAATCAATGACTTGCCAAGATATAAAAATACAAAAAATTACGTCAAACAGCGACTGTTTC
>SLIO01000133.1 GCA_007135635.1 Methylomicrobium sp.
CCGGGCCATCCTTAATTAATTCATTTAGATAGGTAAGCATTTTGGGGCGCAGCTTCAACAGTTCGTGACAACGAGCCATTTCGGTTAAGCTATCGGCTTGAGTTGGATATCTTTCCAGGGCTTCCTTGAATAAAGGTATGGCTTTGTTACAATCGCCTTGCTCTTGATATAGCTTGCCTCTTAAAAACTTAGCCAGAAATATAGTTTTGGGTTGCGATTCCATCGCTGCAATCAACTTATCGGCCGCTTCCCAATCTTTTTGAACCATCTTGATCTGAACTAATTTATTTAGCACCGAAACCTGATTGGGCGGCCTCCTAGCCAATGCTTTTGTAAGTAATTGTGCCGCATAATCGAGATGGTTTTCCTTTACAGCTTTATCAACAACAGGGAATAAGGCCTGTAAATTAGCAGGATTAATATCGAGCGCTTCTTTAAAGTTCTTTTGGGCTTTATCTAACTCGCCTTGTTGTAGAAAAATATTGCCCATTAATACAATCGCCTCATCGGAATTCGGCATATCCCAGAGCACTGTATTTAGTAATGCAGAAGCGTCTTCCAACTGACCGTCTTGAATCAATACTTTGGCCTTAAGGATTTTTGCGCCGATTTGATTTGGATTCTTACCTAAAATCACCTGAACCGCTTCAGATGTTGCTGTATAGTCACCTTGTTGAAAGTAAATATTTGCTAATAATAAATCGGCTTCGGTGCGAACGTCAGGTTTAAACTTTGAATTATCAGCAATGTCTTTTAATTGCTGTTTCGCGGTATTTACGTCATTGATCATCAAAGTCCATTTAGCCAATTCCAGCAAGTGCGCAGGGTTTTTTTGACCGCTTTTTATAAAGCCCTGTAAAACTTCGTCCGTTCTGCTCCTGTCCGTTTGATAGATAAAACCCAATAAAATCAGCTTTGGTTGAATATCATTGGGACGTTTGCCGACCAATTCGGTTAGAACTTGTTCAGCCTCTTGATTTTTTTTAGCTGCGGAATAGATCTTAGCTAACGCGTATTTTAATTCATCCTTGTCTGGAAAGATTCTAATTAAATCTTGATAATCGGCTATTACTGCATCGATATCTTTATTTTGGGCGTCAATTTTGATTTTCAACAACCGCAATGACAAATTATCGCGATCCGACTCGATAGCCGGTTCAATCAATGAAAGCGCCTCGTCGAAATTCTGATCCTCCATCAATAAAGCCGCTTTTAGCGACAATGCATCATTATGCATTGGATCTTGCTTAAGAACCTCGTCTAGTATCGGCAAAGCTTCCGACATTTTTTTTTGCCTGATAAGAATCGATGCCTCCAAAGTTTTCGCATCCACATTATCGGCATCCTGCTCTAAAATTTCCTTAACTTGAACCCGGGCATTTTCGGCTTCATTAAGCAGCAATAAAACCTTACCCAAGCGTAATTTGGCATCTAGGTTCTCAGGTTTTAACTTGATCGCTTCAAGCAAGTTATCCTTCATGCTGTTAAAATTTCGATTTTTTTCATTTACGAGGGCAAGATAATAATAAGCATCGGCGACAGTAGCATCCTGCTGGATTGCGCTTTTTAACTCTAACTCGGCCTTGGCGTATTCGCCTCGATTAAAAAGCTCAATGCCTTTCGCTTGACTATCCATCGCGATTTCTTCAGGCGAACTACAAGCCGTTAACACCAAAAAACACAGAACAACGGTAAAATTCTTAATAATTCTTATCAGCATTGTCGCTAAACCTTCATAGGAAATTTTAGTTATTTTGTTTGACGGAAAAAACAGTTTAGATCCTAATGGACATATCTTGCTACTCCCAAAGCGAATTATACCCTTTGCTAACCAAACTTCGGCGAAGGGTGTTCGGCGAATTTTGCGCTACAAAATCCGCATTTTCTCCTGCACAGCAATTCGGCTGACGAAGGGTATAGACTCTTTATCAACCGCGCTTGATCTATTGGTTATTGAAGCACAAACTCGTATCATTCAGTGATGACTTCATCTCAGACTTTACCATTGAAATGGATACTTAGCCCATTTCACATCAGCTCTTAACTATCTCTTACCGCTACAGATAACATGGATACCCTGGAACATTACAGCTTTTACAATTACCTTACCGCTACTACCAGTTATGCCTTGTTAATTCCTTTTGCATTAATAAGCATAAAAAAAAGCCCTTATTTCCTGCCCTTCTTTCTAGCAATTTTTCTTTCCTTGGTTTGGTTAGGTTACACAACTTTTACACTGCAAGATCAGTACTATTTTAGTTCCGATGCGCTGCCGTTCGAGACCTTACGAAATGGAGCTTGGCTGATTTTTCTTTGCTTTATAAGCTACAAACAAGGCAAGGGAGAAAGCTTATCAATTTTTTTAAAATCCAAGAATGTCCTGTTAATCTTATTTAGCACAACTCTTGTGTTTCTTTACGAAATCAACTCGAATTTATTACAAGCCATCAACCAGTTCCTGCAAAGGGACTTGCGCTTATTTATCCATGTCATTTTTGCAATTATCGGTCTAATGCTGATTGAGCAAATTTATCGTAACGCATTTTCAGATCAACGTTGGTCGATAAAATTCTTATGCGTAGGTCTCGGCTCTTTATTTATAGTCGACTTCATTCTTTACAGCAAATCCTTACTGTTCTTTTCATTGGATTCGGCGATATGGAGTTCACGGGGTATTATCAACGCATTAATCGCGCCTATGCTCGCGATTTCGATGCTACGTTTACAAGAAAAAGACACCGAACTGACCGTTTCAAGGAAAATCGTTTTTCATACCACCGTTCTATTCGGGTCCGGATTATACTTAGTACTGATGTCAGTTGCCGGATTTTATATACGTGACTACGGAGGCAGCTGGGGGGAAATCGCTCAATTTACCTTTATTTTTTTAGCAATCTTGCTGCTGATTGTTCTCTTTATTTCCGGTAAAATCAGGGCGTTAGTCAAAGTTAATTTCAGTAAACATTTTCTTGAATATCGCTATGATTATCGAGAAGAATGGATCAAGCTTAGTAAAACCGTCGCGCAATTAAATTCGGTGAGCGAATTGGCGGGACTCATCATTAAAACTATGGCCGATTTAGTAGAGAGCTCCGGTGGTGGTCTCTGGCTAAAAAACGAACGGGGCGATTTTTATTTAGCCGAATACAAACACTTAGGGTTCGAACCTGAACAACTATTCTATAAAGACGAACCTTTTATTCGATTCTTAGCCGACAAACAATGGGTAATCGATTTCGTGCAATACAATGATAACCCGGATTTGTACGATGATATTGATTTGTCGAAGTGGAATTTTGACGACAACAAAATTTGGCTCATTATCCCTCTCTACAGATTAAACACATTAGAAGCCTTCGTTGTCCTTACCCAAGCGCGTGTACCTAGAGCCCTCAACTGGGAGGATCTCGATTTATTAAAGACTGTCGGATTCCAATTGAGCAATGCTCTCGCCTTAAACCAAACGCTTGACGAATTGTCCCGTGCTCGACAATTTGAAGCCTACAGCAGGCTATCCGCATTCGTGGTTCATGATTTAAAAAATTTGATCGCACAAGTTGCGATGATTGTTAAAAATGCAGAGAAACATAAGCATAATCCCGAATTTATTGAAGATTCCATCGATACGTTGCAAAATGTCGTCGCAAAAATGCAACACATCATCGATCAATTGAAAAAAGGCAATATTCAATCCGAAACCAAAGCCGTACTCAACCTAAATAAAATCATTCAAGATGTCGCGCAACAGCAATCTAGCAACCGTCCAACCTTGGAAATTGTCTCTGCTAATAGCCAGGAGTGCGAAGTTCAAGGTGAACAAGCTAAAATGACAGCTGTTCTCGGGCACCTAATACAAAACGCTCAAGAAGCAACTGATGACAATGGCTTTGTTAAACTGGAGTTAACTCAAAACGCCGACCAAGCAATCATCAAAATTATCGATAGCGGCATCGGAATGGATAATAAATTTATTGCCGAAAGATTATTTAAGCCTTTTGATACCACAAAAGGCAACGCGGGCATGGGCATTGGCGTTTATGAAGCTCGCGATTACGTTTTAAAACATTCAGGGACGATCGATGTTAAAAGCGCGGCCGGTATAGGAACAATTTTCACAATCACCTTGCCGCTTTATAAACGGCAAAATGAACCGGATCAACCCAGCGCTAAAATGAACGTTCAACCTAAAAAACATGACTAGAGCAATTTTAGAAGGCGAGAAATGAGCGACGACAGTATTTTACTCATAGTGGAAGATGATCCCGGCTTGCAAAAACAATTCAAATGGGGCTTCGAAAAATACCAGATCGTCATAGCGGGCGACAGACCAGAGGCCATTACCGCATTGAGGCGTTATCAACCGAGTGTTGTGACACTTGACTTGGGCCTGCCCCCCGATCCGACCAACGCCAGCGAAGGGCTCGAAACCTTAAAAGAAATCCTGCAACTGGCCCCAACCACTAAAGTCATCGTCGTGACCGGCAATGACGATAGAGACAACGCACTCCAGGCCATCGCATTGGGGGCCTACGATTTTTACCAGAAACCGGTCGATCTCGATGTCTTGAACACGATTATCCAGCGGGCCTTTCATCTGACCTCGCTGGAAAATGAAAACTCTAAACTTCAGCAAAAAAACCATGAACCGTTAAACGGCA
>SLIO01000182.1 GCA_007135635.1 Methylomicrobium sp.
AAAGTAACATGAAATTGACGGAACTTACTCAACCTCTATTTCAATTGGCAAAAGAGCGCAGCCATCAAGGCGACCCGGCAGGGGAAAATCGAGCCGTCATTTTGGTTTTAACGTTATACACCAACGGTCTGACACCGAATAAAATTATGCCTTCTTTTAAAAGCCAATCACGTCCGGTCTGGCGGACCGTTACACTCAACAATCGAAATGATTTAACCAAACATTATCTGGTTTCAGCGACGCTTGCCGCTTATGCCGGCACACCGTTGGCCGATGCCATCGGATTATATAAAGAGCTGGAAGACTCGAGAGGCGGCAGCGGCTTTTCATTCATCGATATGACCGCAAATCGAGCCGGCACGATGATGGGCGAGCTCGCCGTGCAAAATCAATCACAAGCCAGAAAAATTCAAATATTTATGAGCACGGCCCAAGAACGCGACATCATCCCCGAAACGGCTGATTTACCCGAATATCTTACAGAAAAAGATTTCAATAGGCTCTACGGCGGCTTAGAAGGCGCTGCCTATCAAAAAATGATGCGAAAAATAGAGTATCGAATCGCCCAATTACCGATTAACAAACTATAAACCTAAAAAGAGCACTCTAGTTGTAATTACATTTTCCTGGGAATGCGGGCATCCTGGCCGCATTCCGTGCGGGCGGGACGTCCGCGACTCCCAGGCTTTACCCTAAAAGGGTTGGGGGCTGAATAGTTAACTCCAAGTTCCGTTCGCCGTCACCTGTGCGCCGAATTTTATTCTACGATGGCTGTATCGCGGAATCCTTAGTAAATTTTCGGCACGATTCGCCAGGGTACCCTTTCCCGGTAGCGTAACCAATCTGCACCGTACTTTGCCAAGCACATGGCATCATCCCGCCGCTCTCTGTGTAGCAGTAAAATGGTGAAATATACGATATGAAAATAGGGAATTGGACTTCCAAAAGCAGCAGGCAAGCACCACGAGAGCGCAATCATGAGATCACCGAAGTAATTCATGTGACGAGCAATTCCCCACCAACCGGAGGTCAGTAATAACGAGCCTTGAGCGGTCTTAATATATTCTGCCGGCTTTCCCCACACAGTCCGGTTCGGATCGCGCCGGAAATGATGCTTCTGGATGTTGGCTCCCCGAAAGATTGCATAACCGGTCAGATTCAAAACCACAATAGCAACAACGCCCCATACGGGAAGATCATGGGTATGATTGACTAAATATTGAGCCTGTAAAGTGTAGGTAAAAGGCAGCCATACCAGGTCGCCCCAACACAGCATCCAACCAAATTTTTCGTGCTTGATATCCCAAGTCGTTAATACGGCTTCTTCATGAATAAAGTAATCGATGAGATAAAAACTCTGAAACCCCACCACGAGTATCATCGGTACCGTTACCGTGCCATGCAAATCGTATTGTTTGGCCGCCATAGAAAGATTCATCAGTAACCAAAAAATCATGCCGGGGCGAGCTTCACAGAACAGCTTGAGATCAAGGGATCCAATCCTTGGATTTAGCGCTGTTCCCATGAAATAATCATAAAAAGGCCGCCCGGTCGGCCTCTCCCAGTCCGCGCCATTCAACCCCCAAAAATAGAGAAAACCGGCAAAGACAAAGGTAAAAATATTTACCACAGTTAGCAGTGGACCGACTTGGTCATATAAAACTGTGGCGTCCATCCAACCCATTGTTACCAAACCGAAAACCACAGCCAGTGTAAAAAGGAAAGAAAATATTCCATTCATCCGATAATCAAGCCGACTGCCGTCAGGCAATTTCATACCCTGAACCGTCGGACCAGGCGCCCAGACCTGCAATGCGGCCTGGCCTAAAAACCAGGCTGTATAAAGACCAGCGGCTTGCCAGGTCGGCGGCGAAACGTGAGACCAAAATTCGGACCATACCGCCGCATCGCTCGAAAATATTAGCTCACCTTGGTAGTAGGTAACGCAAATCCACAGGTAATACACTAGCGGCGGCAAGGCTACCATGAGCACAAGCCAGGAAAAGCCGAAACCGTATTTCTGACGCACCGCATCGACGGCTGCGTTGTTTCTCGATTCTTGTTCGTTCATTATTCGATCCTTTTTCAGCGTTAGAACTTGTGATTAACTATCAGCTCACGTAGCGCCATTTTTCCGTATAGCCAAATCGTTTCGGCCAAGGTCGTGCCATCGACGGCACTGAATACCACATCGCCTAAAATAAGCGGAAAAGCGGATGGTATAAAGCCTCTTCCGTATTCCAACATCCAAGCCGAATCCGGTATCTTGAATCCATTGACACTGCCACGCTCTAACACAGTATGGTCGCCGGGCCTAACCACTTCACGCTCCCCGCAGCGGTCTTTCCGGTAAGTCCAAATTTCACCGGCCAGCAAAAAATCATGGATAGCCATGCGGTAGCGCCCGGAAAAGCCCTCTGTGCCGACCGGCGTTCCGAAGATGATCAGATATTCGGTAAAAGATGCGTGGAGTATCGTCATCACGCCGGTCGCGCCTGCTGTCAAGCTGAATAGCCATCGGCGATTTGGATTGGCATCGACGTGTTTGGGATAGGCCCGAGCAGTTTCTTCCACTATTATTTTCACCATTTCGTCGTGGGACTTCCCGATTCCTTGCAGAGAGATGGCATGAAGACGATCGATATCGAATACATAACTCACTGACTTTCTCCTTAGTCGAGCCTGGGGGGATATTAAGAAATATACACGAAATAACTTTCCGAAACAGTAACGTTCATGAAGGCCAGGGTAAATATTCAGTCCCCCCTCTTTGAAAAAAAGGGGCTAGGGGAGATTTTTTAAATAAATCCCCCTCAATCCCCCTTTTTCAAAGGGGGAGGCTAAAGTTCCAGTTTATTTTAAAACAAGGGTCTGAATAATTACAGGCCAGGCAATCGCCCCGGCAAATAAAAGTGCGCTGTGCATGGAGGAGATTGCGGTCACTCGCCTGACAGGACGCCCCGGTGCCGAGTTTTGATCTATGGGTATACAATAAATGCCATCGAGGTCACTTAGACTAAAATATGCTGTTACCCAGCCCCAGCTTCCCGACAATCAAGGCAGATTGAACGAGCGAGTCGGGGCTGATTGAGAATGTGCGGAGGTTTTGTCGGTTTCAGGAAACTCTTGCCCTGAGCCCTTCGGCTGCGCTCAGGAGAGCCTTGTCGAAGGGGGAGCTTCCGGGGTGTCTTTCCCAAGCTGGAGCTTGGGAAAGAGCGTGTGCGGGTTGGCTGTTTAAGCTTGATACGTATGAGCGAGAACCCCGGCGTCTCATTAAGCACTGCCAAAATTTGAAGTGCGTAAGGGTATAACTTATTTCCAAACGCTCATGATGCTAGTGAAATCGTCCGTCCATGAACGAGCATCAGCATCATGGGGTACTTTTTGCCAATTATGCTGCAAGTCGGCATTCATTAAAGGCATGAGGTCCGCTTCTTTTCGAGCCAGAATGGCCCAATCCGATCGATAAACAAAAGGAATATTTTGCTCAGGCCTGAATTCTTGCAGCAACAGCGTCAATCCCAATTTTTCTGCATGATCCGCCAACACCTTCTTCAGCTCCAGATAACGATTGGAAATGTGAAAAACCAACAAGCCGTTATTTTCCAGTCTGGAAAAATACAACTCCAAAGCTTCCTTGGTGAGCAAATGGGTCGGTATCGAATCTGAAGTAAACGCATCGATAACCAGTAAATCAAAAGGATTTGGATGATTTTCCAATGTGATTCTGGCGTCCCCTACTTGAATATCATAACCACTGATACAATCCGTTAAGTAAGTAAAATACTCGGGATTGGTGGCAATTTGCACAACAGCCGGATCGAGTTCGAAAAATGTCCAGTGTTGAGATGCTTTGGCGTAACCGGCCATTTCTCCGGCACCTAGACCGACAACACCAATCCGCCATGCGTTATTTCGGTTGTTATAATTACCAAAAATGGATCCCAAAGGCCCTTGCGGACTGTAATAGCCGTTCGGCGTACATTGTCGATTGACATCGTTCAACAACTGCAAGCCATGCCGGGTTGTACCGCTATAAATTTCATGCAATGTATGCGTAGTATTGTCGACATTGAGATCCGAAATTTTCTTGACCGACAATACGCCATAAAAATTACGGCTTTGATGCAAGAGCTGGTCTCCGCCTTGATGCTTTTCCGGCGCAGCACAGGACAACACCAACAGGCCAACCAAAGGAAAATATAATGAATTTTTTTTAAACAAAAAGTAGGCTGCGCCCATTAAAGCAATGATCGCAAAACTGATGAGGAATGCATCGTCTAATTGCTTGACACTGATCGATAAAATGACCGCGAAAGTAATAAAGTAAGCGCTGAAAATAATTTTCGCCAAATGCTCTTTTATATAAAGGCCAATGCCATTGATTGGATTCAACAGCAATGCACAAACGATCATGAGCGGATATTCGTAAATAGAACTAAATACAAATGGCGCGATAAAGCTGTTAAATATACCGCCAAGCATGCCACCGAAGGACATGATTAAATAATACTGAGTCAGATAGTCTGTCGAGGGGCGTTTCTTGGCTAACTCGCCATGACATACCATAATGGATAAAAAGAAAACCAACAGATGGATAAATAATTCGACGGAAAAAGAAGCCAGTTTTTGATTCGAAAAATAGTAAATC
>SLIO01000185.1 GCA_007135635.1 Methylomicrobium sp.
CAGGGCTCTTCTTGTGACACCTGTTTCAACAAATAAGAAGCCAGCACCGGAATCACGGTCAGCGATAATATCAAAGAACCGGCCAAGGCAAATACGATTGTGAGTGCGACCGGCGCGAATAATTTCCCCTCCAATCCTTGTAAGGTTAACAGCGGCACAAACACGATGATGATGATCAATGCGCCCGAGATAACCGATACCGCCACTTCACTTGTCGCCCGGTAAATAACATGCAATCGCGGGAGACGCTCGGCTTTTTCTTTGTGCGCCAATTGCGTGATGATATTTTCGACGACGACCACCGCCGCATCGACCAACATTCCGATCGCAATGACCAATCCGCCGAGACTCATCAAATTAGCGGACATATTCATCGTTTTCATCATGATGAATGTAAACAGTGCCGCCAAAGGCAGTACCAATGCCACGGTCAACGCGGCGCGCCAGTTTCCGAGAAACAGTACTAGCATCGCCAGCACCAATACGATCGCCTGAGTCATGGCAGTAATCACTGTATCGACGGCTTGTCCGACTAATACCCCTCGGTTATAAAAGACGCCGATTTTCACGCCGTCCGGCAAGGTTGTTTTGATGCCGTTTAGTTTTTGTTCGACCAGGTCGATGGTTTGCCGGGCATTCGCTCCGCGCAGACTTAATACCAAACCGGTAACCACCTCGCCTTCTCCGTTACGGCTAACTGCACCGTACCGGGTCAGTGCGCCGATACGAACCTCAGCAACATCCCCAATCGTAATCGGCGTGCCGGAAACGGTATCGACCACTATCGCCCGCACATCCGATAATTGCTGAATGCGCCCTTCCGCGCGAACGATCAAGTTTTCCTCGCCTTCATGCAGACGTCCCGCTCCGTCATTGCGATTATTGGTCTTCAAGGCATCGATCAAACGGTCGGCCGTAATATTTCGGGCGGCCATTTTGAGCGCATCGGGAACGACTTCGAAACTCCGTACCGTACCGCCAAGCGAATTAACATCGGCGACGCCCGGTACAGTACGAAGTGCCGGTCGAATCACCCAATCCAATAGGGTACGTAGCTCCATCTGATCCAAGCCTCCGCCCGATACAGTAAACATAAACATCTCGCCCAGAGGCGTCGTCATCGGAGCAATCCCCCCTTCGATACCTTCTGGTAAATCTACCCACAACGTATTCAAGCGTTCGGCGATTTGCTGGCGCGCCCAATAAATATCGGTGCCCTCTTCGAAATCGATCGTGATATCAGTTAGCGCATATTTAGCGATCGAGCGCAACATCGTCTGATTGGGAATACCCAGCAGTTCGACTTCGATCGGTGCGGTAATCCGCGTCTCAACTTCTTCCGGCGTCATACCCGGCGCTTTGACGATCAACTTGACTTGAGTCGGCGAGACTTCCGGAAACGCATCGATCGGTATCCGTTCCCATGCATACCAGCCGCCGCCGACCAACAGCAGCACAAACAAAACAATCAATATCCGTTGAGCCAGTGCGAATCGAATCAACTGGCCCATTATTCAGCGCTCCCTGACTCCAGCCAAAGCGCTTTCAATGTCGCAGCGCCGCGCACCGCGATCGTTTCGCTACCGTCCAACGCACCTACGATAAAGACCGCATCTTCGTGCCGGCCGATGACTTCGACCGGCTTAACCTCGAAGCCCTGTCCGCTCCTCACGAATATATAATCCCGCCCTTCGCTTTGCGCCAGCGCCGATTGCGGCAACTTAAACGCGACGGTCTCAATGTGCTTGATCGCTTGAGCATTGACTGTCTGTCCCGGCCGTAGCTTGGCTTGAGGCCCCGCTAATACGGCGCGCGCGAGTACCGATTGAGTCTGTTTATCGACATGCCGGCCCAGCAAAATAATCTCGGCGATAGCTTCTGTGCCGGCGACTTTAACCTTGTCTCCGACGGTTAAGAGGTCGATACGATCCTGACCGACCGACAGTTCCAACCAAAGTTGTTCGAGATTCGCAATGCGGAACAACGGCTCGTTCGCGGTTAGACGTTCACCAACCGAAGCGCTGCGCTGCAGTATCGTGCCGCCGATCGGCGCGCTAATTTCCAGCAGACTATTCAGCCTTCTTGACGCAAGCAATTGCCCGGCCTCCGTTTCGGTCATTCCGCTAATCAATAACATTTGTTTGGCTTCTTGCGCCTTTGCTTTGGCTACGTTGAAGCGGCTAAGCGTTTCTTCCCAGCGACTCTGCGGAATAATGCCTTCCTGCTGTAATTTCCGATCGCGCCGATAGACTGCCTCGGCTAATTGCGCTTCGCTGGTCCGTTTCAGATAGTCGCGCTGCAACGCCAAGAGTTCAGGACTGTTCAATTGCGCCAATACTTGACCTTGCTGCACGACATCGCCTTCTGCAGCATGAATGCGACTCACCAAACCGGCTAAGGTCGTACTGACGATTTGTTCATTTTCCGGCGGAACGATCACGCGAGCCGATGCAGTCAGAAGCGGTATTTCGTTGGCCTTTTCCAAGGCGGCGAGTTTAATATCCAAATTAGCGATCTGCTCTTCGCTCAGCTCTAGAACGGCCTGTGCCGATACCGGCAAACAATGATTCTCGTGCGCCGTATCCGCTCCGACATCCTCACACGCGTTTGCCGCCCAACTATTATTTGAGGCCTGTAAAACAAACAGACCGGCCCATACTGATAACAAGATTCGTTTCATGGCAACACTCCAACGGCCTGATTGTATAGTGCGATATCCCTCTGCAAGATCACCGAACGCTCTTTGGCATTAAGGATGGCTTGTTGAGTTCTGGCACGGATTCTTAATAATTCGATCAGATTGATTTCACCGACCGAGAAACTTAATTCGGTCATATCCAAATGCTCTTCCGCCAGTTGCTTCATTTCATCGGCGGTTGCCTGTTCGGCGCGGTTGACTTCCAAGGCATGCTCGGCTTCGTGATAGGCGAGCTTCAAATCTCTAAACTGTTGCTCACGTTCGGCGATCAGACGATTTAACTCGACATTGACTGCGGCAATTTTAGGCGCCTGATGCGCGCTGCCGCCGAACGGGACCGAAATACCGACGCCGAAACTTTCGGTATAGTTACTGCGCGGGTCGTTATTACCCCGGTCGCTGTTGATGCCGACCGAAACCTGAGTTTGACCCGAGCCGGTCAAACGTATTGCTTCGAGTTCGGCTTGTTTACGGGCTATTTGACTGTTGAGCGCGGCCAAGGCAGGATGCTGCTGTTCGATTGTTTTCAGCGCAACCAAGGGTTCATGGAATTCGGCCGGAATCTTTTCGGTCCGCGTCAAATTCGTATAGCGCTTTCGGGCATGCATGACTTCCGATTCCGCCAGGGTCAACACCGACCGTTTCTGCAACAATTCGCTTTGCGCGAGCAATAAATCGGCCCGGGCCAAGTCACCCAATTCATAAAGCCGATTGACCTTGCCGACCAATTTTTCGGTTAATTCATAATCGGTTTTTGCCTGGTCATGACGCACATCGGTCAATGCGATATCCCATAAAGCCGACCTAACTAATCCAGCGACACGCAATTTGAACGCCCGGCTTTGCGACTGCCTGCTGTCATCGGCACGTTGAGCAATATTTTGTTCGGCATCGCGTTGCCCGAAGTTCCACAACGGCACACTTACTACTGCATCGAGAATATGCAAGGTACCGCTGGTCGCTTCCAAAAAAAACAAATCCGCAGTAGCAGGTCCTGCTATCCAACTTTGCCCGCGCTCAGCAAGCGCTTTTGCTTCATCTTCCAACGCTTTGAGCCATGCGGCATCGGGATAATGTTCGGCAGTCGTATCGATCAAACCGGCCAAAGTCATGGTCGGCTCGATTTCAATTGGATCGTAATGATGGACGATCGTTTCGCTGTCCGCCCTTACAGCGAATGTAGACAGCAGGCAACAACACAGCAAAGCGCCTGTTAAAGGCTTGGGGGGAATCATATTGAGCTCCGCAATATGCGGCAGCAGGGCCGCAACTGAAACAACGAGTCGGATACTCAGCGAATCCGACGGTCTATAAACTGTTTACAGTTGCACGGGCGGCGCGCGGGGCGCTTGAGGAGAGGAGGAGGTTCGGCCGTAAAGCACATTCGGCGGTGGGGAAAACGCAACTTCGAAACCAAGACATTCATCCGGTTCGGGAAACACTAAAGCAACGAATATTACGGCAAAAGGAAGCCAATCGGACAGCAGTGTCGTTTCGGTTTCAATGCCTTGGTCCAAATCGATCACGGACGAGTCGAATAAAGCCAATACATCATCGTCGTTCGCTACGTTGAATTGCTCAAAGCCCGGCATGTGAACGCCGTACGACAATTCGTCGACCATCGGATGCGCATGCACCAACGGCGCGATCGATTGCAGGATCACGAGGAAAATGACTAAGGCTTTTTTGAAGGACGTCGACATGGGGCTTATGCTATGCCAAATAGTGATTGGTGGCAATAAAAAACAACCTGATTACGTAGAACATTCAGCCGAATCGACAAAGGCCAAACGATCCGTCATACCGGCAGGGATTGCCGGTATCCAGTGTACAGGGACCGTACTCATGTGCCTTTAATACTTTGCTTAGACGCATCCATGGAATCTGCCCACCGGAATCCCTGCCTGGGTGACGATTAACAGCATTCATGGGATCTGTTACGGTCCG
>SLIO01000189.1 GCA_007135635.1 Methylomicrobium sp.
CCCGTCATTCCGCCATGGACTGGCGGAATCCAGTGCCATGGATGGCAAGCTTTTGAGGCAAAGTAGATCCTGGATACAAGCATTGCTTAATTCTGTGATGGCTTAACTTAATGGCAGTGAGCGTTAGGTGTGGGATATCCGAGGGTGTTAAGTGACAATAAATGGTATCGAGGTCTCATTGGTTAAGATTGCAAAAGGGTAATTTTTGACTTATGTATAACGATGAGAGCTCCAGCTTGGGTAACCTGTTCAGGCATAAGCGCCAACTTAAGGAAGGAACGCGTCATTCCGCCAGGGATTGGCGGAATCCAGGGCCAGGGATGGCAATGCTTAGCTTCACAATCATGTAACCTGGGTGTCAGCAATCCATTCCGATATGACGAATAAAGCCACAAATTCACCATAGAATAGACACTAAGTTGGCACCTATGGGGATGTTGGGTAGGCCTTCAAAAAAAAACCCTTTAGCTAATTTTTGTGTTCACGCTTTTTAATCTCAAAATATCTTAGAAATTGTTGGTGACCATAGGTTAGAAAAAGCCAGGTGTAGGGTGCGCATCGCGCACCTGGGTAGGGAGCTGTCATCGGGTTCGGTAACGTGCGGCATAAAAGAAGTAGACAAAGCACATTCCGAAGGTATGCTCTTAAAATGCATATTCAACCGAGGAGGAACTTATGGGACCTTACTATCGCGGCTCATCGCAAGGTGTAGGCGCTTTTTTTGACTTGTTTTATCAACATCCCATTTTGATGCTGATTTTAACCGCTGGCATTGTAGTCACGGGCATTCTTATTTACCGCAAAAGGAATCGAGATAAGATGACTCGCTTGTAATGTGTCGTTCTGTATCCGCATTCGACCCGTCAGGCAGGCTATCCGTATTCATTCGGGATTTTGCAACAAATGCGGAATCACCAGCGGACAATCCGTTTTAACCGGGTGGGCGGCTATCGTAACCGGATAACCGAAAATTTCCATGATCAAATCAGCATCTAAAACCCGCTCCGGACTGTCGAACGCCCTCAAACGGCCCGAATGCAAAACCGCAATACGGTCTGCATAGAGTGCAGCCAAATTCAAATCGTGCAGGATCGCCAGAACGCCTGCCTGAAAACGGTCGGCGAATCGTCTGGCTATAGCCAAAACGCTATGCTGATGCGCAAGATCGAGTGCCGAGGTCGGCTCGTCTAGCAATAAATAGCGAGGCAGATCACCGACCGGTTCCCAGATCTGCGTCAAAACTCTCGCCAATTGTACTCGCTGACGCTCGCCGCCCGATAGCGTAGTATAAATTCTATCGACGAACCCTTCGGTATCGGTCAATGCCATTGCTTGCCGAACGATAGCATCGTCGTGCGCCGGATCGCCGTTACGCCGATGCGGGCTGCGCCCCATCGCTACGACCTCGAGTACCGTGAACGGAAACGATAGCGTCGAGTTTTGCGGCAGCACGCCGCGCACACGGGCCAGCTCGGCTATAGGCCAGTCGTCGAGCTCGGTGCCGTTCATGGTAATAAAACCGTGCCGCGGTTTCAAATCGCCGCACATTGTTTTCAGCAATGTCGACTTGCCTGCGCCGTTCGGCCCAACGACCGCGAGTACTTCGCCGGGCTTAACGCACAGCGTGATATCGTCCAACAAACGTTTGCCGCCAATACCGACGACGATCTTACGCGCCTCCAGCATTCAACCTCCTAGCATCCGTTGCCGGTACAGTAACCACAAAAAGAACGGGCTGCCCAAAACACCAGTGACGATTCCGATCGGTATTTCGGCCGGTACGGCCAAACTACGCGCCAAACCGTCCGATGTCAACAACAGGCTGGCGCCGAGCAGGGCCGAACCCGGTAATATGATGCGATGGTCCGGACCGAGCCGGAGCCGCAGCAAATGCGGCACGACCAGCCCTATGAAACCAATGATGCCGCCTAATGCGACGCAACAACCCACGCCAAGCGCGACCAGCACGATCACTGCGGCTTTGACGGTTTCGACCGAAAAACCGAGATGACCGGCTTCCGCCTCACCAAGTAATAGTGCATTCAAAGCGCCTGAAAAATAAGGGAGCAATAACAAGTTCAACAGAAAAAACGGCAAGCCGGCGGCGACTTGGTTCCAGTTAGCGCCGCCAAGACTGCCCATGCTCCAAAATGTTAAGGTGCGCAATTGCTGATCGTCGGCGATCGAAGTCAACAACCCCGTTAAGGAGCCTGCCAACGCGTTGACGGCGATGCCGGCCAGCAGCAGCGAGGCGACATCGAGACGACCGCCGGAACCGGCGAAACGGTAGACCAACCAGGTCACCGCAAATCCGCCTAAAAATGCCGCTGCAGGCAGATAATAATGACCGAGTAATTGCGCCATGTTCCGCAGCAGACTCGTTTCGAGCACGATTGCAGCGACCGCAGCCAATGCCGCGCCGCTCGATACGCCGATCAATGCCGGGTCGGCAAGCGGGTTGCGGAACAAACCCTGCATTGCAGCCCCCGAGACGGCCAGCGTCGCGCCGATCAAAACGCCAAGTGCGATACGTGGACCGCGTATCGATTCCAATACGGCCCGCTGGCCGTTATCGAACGACCAGGGCAGGTGCAGACCGAAAGGCTCGCTCAGAATGGCGAGTACTTGAGCCGGTGTAATCGAATAGGCGCCGATTCCAAGCGATACGATGGCCGTTACGAACAGCAGCAGCGTCAAACCGACCAGGACTGCGTAGCGTTTCGTTCGGCCTGACGCAGCAAGCGCCGCTTTCATCGTTCGGACGCTACGGCATCGACGGCACGCAAGCGCATCGCCAAGTCCAGCGCGGCTTGGCCGGATCTCGGTCCAAATCCCAACAAATACGAGGTATCCATCGTTACCGCTTTGCGCAGCTTGCCGGCCGGCGTCGCATCGAAACCGGGCATTTCGAACAAGCGCTCGATGCCGCCGATCGCATTCGCGGCCATATCGGTCAACACGATCACATTCGGCGCTGCTTCGATCAAAGCTTCGCTACTTGCCGGCTTAAAGCCTTCGAAACCTTTCAAAGCATTGTCGCCGCCGGCGATACGAATCATCGCGTCGGCAGACGTTCCTTCACCCGAGACGATCGGTGCGCCGCGCGAGAGGGTCAGTACGAACAATACTTTCGGGCGCTGCCCAATCCCGGCAGTGAACTGTCCGAGCCGATCGAAGTCGTTTTGTACTTGTTGCGCCAAGCGCTCGCCCTGTTCGGATACATTCAGCCATTCGGCGACTGCTCGGATTTTGGACACCACACCGTCCGCCGAATTGTCTTCGTTAACGGTTTTGACCTCCACACCGGCTTGCCGGATTTGTTCGATAACCGTTTGCGGCCCCGAACTTTGCGTCGTCAACAATAGAGTCGGCATTAGCGACAAAATGCCTTCTGCCGAAAGATTGCGCATATAGCCTACCTGCGGTAATGCTTTCGCCGCTTCAGGCCATTGACTGGTTGTGTCGACGCCGGCCAACAGGTTTTCCGCACCGAGTGCATAGACGATTTCGGTCAACGCGCCGCCGACCGCAACGATGCGCGGCTCGCTTGCCGAAGCGCCTGCAGTTACAAACACGGCGCAACACATGACGGTGCGGACGAATTTGAATAGATTGTTTTTATTCATGCTGCTTCTCCGTCCGCGCAATCAATGCGCCGACATCGATTCCGGCTTGTCGCGCACGCTGCCACGATGCCCGGTATCGTTGACATGGCGGAATTCGTCCAAAGCTTCGCCTTCAATCGTGAAGGCGCGGGCAAAGCCTTGTACAAACGAGCCTTTCGTCGGATGAATACGAAACAAATGAAAATCCTGCAATTTTTTCAGCATATCGATAAATTGGCCGAATTTCTGTTGAAACGCATCCATCACGAGTTGAAACTGTTCGCTATCTCTCGCGATTTCTTCGGCCTGCCCTTGAAATGTAGCCCGCTGCCGCGCGAATAAATGCGATGCTTTATCTTCATCTTCGATGAACAACAGACTGACTTTGTCGTTCTCCAAAAGATTGCGGGTATGAGCCGCCAATTCGCTGATATAGATGTAATAGTCGCCTTCGTATTTCACATAGGCTGCGTAACTGGCTTCCGGTTTGCCGTCCAAACCTACAGTCGCCATCAACAACGAATCGAAAGAATCGGTCAGGCGGCTGCAGTCCTCCCGGACTTGTTCAAAATCTACTGTGGTATCGTTCATGTCATTGTCTCGTTAGTTATTAAAAAAAAGAATTGCCCGTTTTGTTGTTGCATTTACGGTGGTCGGCTTACCGGAATTTGGGTTGATAACCATTCAACCTAAAAAGAGCAGTTGAGAGCCTCAAACTACCGTTCGCCCTGAGCCCTTCGGCTACGCTCAGGAGGGCCCCTTCGGCTGCGTTCAGAAGAGCCCTGTCGAAGGGTGAACGGTAGTTTGAGGCTTCACCAGACCGGTGAAAGTGTTGTAGACCCTTCATGCTTCGACTTTGCTCAGCACGAACGGTCTACAACACATGCCAACGTAAGTATTCAGACCCCGTTGGCAAATTACCGCAATCCAGGCGTATTGTTGGCATCCCACTTTGAAAAAGGGGGATTGAGGGGGATTTATTTAAAAAATCTCCCCTAGCCCCTCTTTTTCAAAG
>SLIO01000213.1 GCA_007135635.1 Methylomicrobium sp.
CGGCAAATCGGACAGGTTTCGGATCAGCAAGCCTTAACGTGGTGTCAAGCCGATTCGGAAGTCTGGGCCGTCGTCGTCAAACCCTGGGTATTGGTTCAGGAATGATTGCTCAATGTGTCGTCGTAAGCCGGTCTCAGTTTATGCCTCCACACTTCACTTCGGCGAAGGAATGCGTACCCACTTATATTTGCCGCCCGCACTTTGATTAAAGCCCGGGGTTTGCAGGCTATTTTCTGTTTAACAAGACCGAGTTATAAAGATTCTGAAAAACCAAATAGCAAACCGGGCCTAATGCAGCGAGAGGTGAAACGTATTCCAGAGCGACCCAGGACATAAACATAGTATTCTTTTGGCCTAAGGACTGGCTGCCTTCGACGGCATAATTTACGCCGCCTAAATAGTGACCTATCAAGAAATTGAATCCGCATGTCAGCAGAGAAGCCAGCGCAATCTTGGCGAGCATCAGAGATGAAACGTGATAGCTGTATAAATAATCGGAAGCTTTTGCCGTGGCTAGGTAGATAACCAATAGCCAAATCAAAAACGGCAGCTTATTTATCTCTGTGAGTCTATTTGCCAATTGAATGCGATACGTTCTGATCAGTTGAGCCGAAAGCATCGGTATGCCGACGACCGTCATTGTCGCAAGCAACATATTGCCAAGGTTGTTGTGACTCCCACCGTAATCAATAAAACCCAAGGTAAACGGTAACGACAATGCGGATAATAAATTTGTCGTCACCACGGCGGTAATCACATAAGTCACATTTTTGTTCAACAACCCAATCACCACGGGCGCTGCAGTCGCAGTTGGTGTGGCGATCAATAAAAAAACGATCGTTGCCAGTTCCTTGTCCCAACTCTTTAATAGCCAATACGCGGTAACACTCGTACCGGCCATGACCAAGCATAGTCGGAGCGCATGGTTATAGACCGAGGCATCTCTCGGTACGGCCGCTTTTAGCAATGGAAAGAATAACATGATCATCAAAAGATACTTGATTAAAAATGAGAATTCATGCCCTCGGTTATAAATAAAACCAGCGGCAACCGCTCCAAATAGATAAAGTGAATTTTTATTCATCGGGTATGACTGACATTTCAGGCTGAATCATTGTTGAACTTGCTTGTTTTCGCTTATTTTCGAACTATCGGAGGATAAGCCAGCAAAACCGGTTGTCCAAGCACCACTTCACGACATGCTTGCACTCACACGGCGCGGTAGCAGCAATACCAGCCTCTATACTGAATGCCCCAAGGTTATTGATAGATCGACAGATTAGCAGAAACCGTTGTGCAATAAATAACCTTTTCAGGGAAAGGTATAAAAATTGCTTGAATTAAGCACAAAACGACTTGAATTCAAGTGGCCTTTTAACGCAATTATTCACGGAAATTAAATCGTTCAAGCGAACGCCTTTACGGTAGAGTAAGCAAATTTTGCTAAAAACCTTGTTTTATTGTACGGAAAATTACCCTATGAAGCACAACCAGCAATGTGAAAAACTGGATGCCTATTTCGATCAAGTGCAGGATATTATCCTAAACAGGCAGGATTGGATCAGTGGCTTACTACCGGCCAGTACCGCAAACAATGCCCACGGCAATTATAACGATGCCTGGGTTCGCGATAACGTTTACAGCATTTTGGCCCCTTGGGGTTTAGCGTTGGCATACCGAAAATCCGGCGAACCGAACGGCAAAGCTTATCTGCTGGAACAAAGCGTGGTTAAGTTGATGCGAGGACTATTGGTCGCGATGATGCGCCAAGCGCATAAAGTCGAAATGTTTAAACAAACTCAGGACCCGCTCGATGCATTGCATGCCAAGTATGATCTGAAAACCGGCGAAGTGGTGGTTGGCGATAGCGAATGGGGCCATTTGCAGTTGGATGCCACGTCGTTATTTTTGTTGATGCTGGCGCAAATGACTGCATCGGGCCTGCGCATCGTGTTTACGATCGATGAAGTCAATTTCGTACAGAATCTGATCCATTACATCAGTCGGGCTTACCGGACGCCTGACTATGGCATTTGGGAGCGCGGCAACAAAATCAACCGAGGTATCGCCGAGTTGAACGCTAGCTCAATCGGCATGGCCAAGGCCGCACTTGAGGCGATGTCCGGCTTCAATTTGTTTGGACCCATGGGCGGGCAAACCTCGGTCATTCATGTGATCAGCGATGATATTGCCCGCACCCGTAAATCGTTGGAATCTCTGCTGCCTAGGGAGTCATTATCCAAGGAAGTCGATTCGGCGGTATTGAGTATTACCGGTTTCCCGGCTTTTGCGGTCGACAATCAGGAATTGAAAAACCGCACCGAAGCCTTGATCCGTGAAAAACTCGAGGGCCGTTACGGCTGCAAGCGTTTTTTGCTGGACGGCCATCAAACCGAATTGGAAGACCCGAATCGTCTGCATTATGAGCCGCATGAATTAAAGCAATTTTTGGATATCGAATGCGAGTGGCCGTTGTTTTTTTGTTACCTCTTGCTAAATAATTTGTATGCGGGTAATAGTCAAGAAGCGGCGCAATACCGGGCAAAGCTGAAAGCGCTTTTGGTTGAACAAAACGGTCGACAATTATTGCCCGAACTTTATATCGTTCCGAAGGAGGCGATCGAGGCCGAAAGAGCTAATCCCCATAGTCAAAACAGGGTTCCGAATGAAAACATTCCATTAGTCTGGGCGCAAGGCTTGTTTATTCTCGGCAACCTAATAGAAGACGGGCTGTTGGCGATCGATGACATCGATCCGCTCGGTCGGCATAAAATCCGCGAGAAAACCTGCGCTTGCACCTTGCAGGTTGCGGTGATTGCCGAGGATGAAACGATTCAAGCCGATTTTAAGGCATTGGGTATAGACACTCAAACGCTGGCGGAAATTTCGCCTATCCAAATTCGCGACGCGAGCGAATTGGCTGCGGCCTATACGAATATCGGACGTAATGATAATCATGGTTTGACCGGAAGACCGCTACGGCAATTAAGAACCTTGTCGACATCTAGAATTTATTTGATGTCTAACGAACGTCTGGTGTTTTTACCTCAATTGTTGAATCAAAAGGGCTTTTATCTAGCGATGGACAACCGTTTATTGATTCAACGGTTACGCTCGGAGTTGTCTTACATTCATAAAAATTGGGACGGTACAACAGGTGATCCGTTATTCGTATTAGTTGTTAAATATAATATGCTCAGCGATGACGATCGTGATGTGTTGATCGAATTTATTCAAGAACTGCAAAGTGGGCAAATCAATAGCACGCCCATTAAATTTGGCGAGTTATCGAATTTGGCCGAAAGTTCGAGCCATGAAAAGATCGATTATTTACACGATTTCAAGTTTTCTGAGGCCTCTTGGGACAAGCCGCAACGGCCTTGTTTTCTGATCTTGCCGATCGATACCGAGCCGCCGGAACCATTGAATATTTTTGTTACGGTCACCTGGGAAATCAGTGAAGATGAAGCGTTGATCGAACAATTGACCGCGAGTGCCAATCTCTATGCACAATTGGAAGCGCTTGTGTTACTGGCTGGGCGTCATGGTTTGGATTACGATACCGGGCTTAAGGATGCTGACGGCAATCCATGCCGGATTCGTGACTTGCTCGAGGAGGTCTATATTCGCGCGGGCGATCTTGCGGTTTGGGATATCATTCGTCGTAGCGCGGGCTTGCTTGGTAAATACGATATCGATCTCGAACAGGCGGCTACCGAAATTTTGGTGCATCAGCATCAATTGACGTTAGGTCGGGCCTACAGCGGTAAGGCGACTTTGAAGCGACCGGCTGACTCGTCGGAGATTCTGCAGATTATTCGTACTTACAATGATACTCACGACGCCAGTGAACATATCATCATTCAGGAGTTGATACTGTATCTCGGTATGCTGATCAAGTACCAACCGGAGTTATTTGATGATATGCATACAATTCGTGTCGGGCATATCTTGCAATTGATTTTGGTGCGCCAAAAAAAGGACTCGAATTGTACCTTGGATCAGGCTTATAACGAAATCCTAGCCCTACCGCCTTATCAATTGTTGCAGAAAGTCCGCGAGACCCTCGAGGATTTCACCAATACGCAATATCAGTTCGAGCAAGTCGAAACCTTGAATTATGTCGGCCAATGCCAAGAATTAACGTGTGCGCGTTTTTCGCCTAAAATGGATCCGGAAAATTTCGGCGAATCCGAAGACTGGTATAACTGGCGCGAACGCCAGGGTAGCCTGGGTCGGGAAAGCCAAAACTTTTTTACAGGTGTTTGGGATATTTTGCATCACTGTCAAGGCTTGATGATCGGTGATAAACTCAGCAGCAAGAGACGATTGGATAGCGAAACGACCTTGGCGCAAATGACGTCGGGCGAACAAAGCTTCAAGCTGCATGTCAATCATTTGCTTAACAAGATCCAGGCCCCGGTCTACCGGCAGTTGACCGTCGAAGCCCTTAAAGCAATGGCCTTCGTGTTTCGCGACAATCCGTCAATTAGAATCGAAGATACCTTGGTGACCGATATTATCATCGGTCACGCGGTCAGGCTTTGTTGGCTCAAGCTCCATCCGGAGGCGAAGGATAATTACAGAGAATC